>JAHLWE010000426.1 GCA_019058135.1 Promethearchaeota archaeon
GCAACTAGACATATTTTAAAAACTGAAAGTTGTATAAACGCTGGAATGACACTCGAAATGCCACACCCCATCAAATATAAGGTAAAAAGATTAAGAGAGGCGCTTATAGCGGGATGTTTTACGGAAGATACACTCAATGAGAATGTGAAAAGATTTTTAAGAGTAATGTTTCTTACCGGTCTTTTTGATGATGAGAAATCAATCCCACCAGGCAGTAGAAATACCCCTGAACATCAGATTGTAGCCCGAAAAATAGCTGAAGAAGGAATAGTGCTTCTAAAGAACAAAGAAAATCTATTGCCCCTAGTTATCGAAAAAATCAAGAAGTTGGCAGTTCTAGGACCCAATGCAGATAAAAAAATGGCTTTTGGAGGCGGTAGCTCAATGATTCGAGCATTTTATGAAATTACTCCACTTCAAGGACTGAAGGAAAAATGTAGTGATAAAGTGGAAATTATAGATATACCGTCAGAGGCAGATGTGGCCATTGTTTTTGCCGGGCTCAATCACAAAAAATATGGAGATAGAGAAAATAAGGACAAAATTAAGCTTGAACTCTCTCCTGAGCAAATTGAACTGATTAACAAGACTGCTCAAGAAAATCCCAAAACAATAGTCGTTCTTATTAACGGTAGTCCTATTGCTATGGATGGCTGGATAGAAGATGTACCTGCCGTTGTTGAGGCTTGGTATGCAGGACAAGAAGCAGGAAATGCAATTGCATCTATGTTATTTGGAAATATTAATCCATCAGGAAAACTTCCAATAACGTTCCCTAAGAGACTTTCAGATTCACCTGCACATGTTTCAAAAAGAACTTATCCTGGCAATGAAAGAGTTTATTACGACGAAGGAATCTTTGTTGGATACCGACATTTTGATACAAAAAACATTGATCCTCTATTTCCTTTTGGCCATGGTCTATCCTATACAACTTTTACCTATGATAATCTCAAGATCGATAAAAAAAAGGTATCAGAAGGCGATAAATTTACGGTTTCAGTCGATATTACTAACTCAGGTGATCGCGCTGGAGCAGAAGTTGTTCAATTATATATTCAAGATGTTGAGTGCAGTATAGAACGACCTCTTAAGGAACTTAAAGGATTTAAGAAAATTCTTCTGGAAGCCAGTGAAAAAAAGACCATCATATTTGAACTTAACAAACGGCATCTTTCCTTTTATGATGAGAAAGACAGCCGCTGGAAAGTAGAGAAGGGAATATTTAACATACTTGTCGGAAGCTCATCTAGAGATATCCATCTGCAAGACAATATAGAATATGTTAAATGAATTGAGTGAAAAATATGGAGAAAATTGAGGACCCATATGATAAAATATTACGGAACATGAGAGAATATCCTAACGATATTCCAATAACAAATGGAAAAATTTCAGAAGCTTTTAGAAATTACATTAAATTATTATTTACTCCTGAAGAAGCCGAGATAGCTCAACATTTAAAGATTAAGCCTTTAATGGTTGGAGCGATATCTAAACGCATCGGTAAAGATAGAAAGGAGACAAAAAAGATTTTAGAAGAAATGGCTGATAAAGGAATTATTCAAGATATAGGTCGCTATTCATATTTTTTAGCAATTGCTCACCTTTTCAATATTGAGTTTAAGTATTCGAAGGCTTTACAAAGACTCGGAAAAAAAGGGGCAGAATTATATCAACAATTCTTTATTAAAGAGAAATATTACAAGAGATACGAGTCTTCTGATGCGGGAACTTCGTTAATGAGGGTAGTTCCAGTAAATAAATCTATCGAACGCGAAACTGAAATTACGAACGTGGAAGAAATACACAACATTATCAACGATTGCACGGAACCAATTGTAATTACAGATTGCCCTTGCAGAAATAGAGCCGAGATTTTGGGAATAAGAGAATGTAAAGGGAAATATCCAATCCATGAGTCGTGTTTTCAGTTAGGAGCGTTTGGAAACTATTTTCTCAATAGAGGTGAGGGAAGGCAATTATCCCGAGAAGAAGCACACCAAATAGTGGATAAACTCGCTAATCTAGGCTTAGTCTTTACCACTGAAAACGTTAGACAGCCAAATCATGTTGTAGTATGCTGTTGTTGCGAATGTTGTTGCGCTTTTTTAAGAGGCATAACTCGTTTTGAAGATAAAAACGAATTTTGCGTTGCTAAATCAAATTATATTTCAATAGTAAACCAAGATTTATGCAAAGGTTGCGGTCTTTGTGCGGAAAAATGCCCATTTAAAGCGATTACAATTAATAATAAAAAATCAAATGTAGACCCTAATAAATGTTATGGTTGCGGAGTTTGCGCAGTAAATTGCCCCAACGATGCGATAAAACTACATCGAAAGGAACGATCGATAATATATAACAATTTTAAAGAACTAACAGATAAAATTTATCAAGAAAATCGGCTTAATGTATAAGATATAAAAAATTTAATTATAAGATGCTCTTTTAGGTAGGCGTGGTCGAAGGCTTATAATTTCTCTAAGAAGGTTTTCTACCAACTCATTCTTTAATTCTTTATTGGTAAACCATAAATTATTTACCTCTTCGGGATCACTTATAAGATCGAAAATATCTCCGATATTTTTATATCCATCATATAATGTTAAGCGATATTTCTCAGTAACCAATGTTCGAAGCCTCATTACTTTATCATCAGATATTTCTTCGTCATGCTCTATTAAAAGCTGGTGTCTAACTTTTTCACTTGGATTTTTTAATATTGGTGTAATATCATTTCCTTGCATTGCTTCAGGATGAAACTTTTTTCTAACATCCAATAGGTTCAAAATAGTTTTTGGTAAATCAACCGTGCTTACGAGAGAATCCGAAATGGACGTTTTTGTTAAACCTGGTACCCTCCATAACAAGGGCATGTTAATAATACTTCGAAAATGAGCTGGTCCTTTCAAGATAAGCCCGTGATCTCCGCAGAAATCCCCATGGTCACTCGTGAAAATTACCATTGTATTATCTGCCATACCCGTTTTTTCTAATGTCTTAAGAATTTTTCCTACACCATCATCAATCATAGCAATAGAACCATATGTAAGAGCAGTAAAAATTTTAGCTACTTTTTCATCTACTTTTTGTGGGAGAAGATGCGTAAAACGGGTGTCTCTTAATTGTTGTCCCAAAAATTCATGTTCGAGTAGATTTTCCCCATCACTAAAGTTTGAGGGGAGCTCTATATCTTCCGGTTTATATATATCTCTATATTTGCCCGGAGGACAAACGGGATGATGTGGATCGTTATACGAGCAGTGCAAGAAAAAAGGTTTATCTCCATTTTTTCCCTCTGAATGTCTTTCAAGGAAATCAACCGTTTGATCTGTTATAAATGTCGTAGGATATAACTTCTCTGGTAATTCAGTCTCATAATAATATTTGAAAATTTCCATTATTCGATTTTTGAAATAATCCCATTTTTTATATCGCTTTTCTTCCAACCAATCAAAATAATGCCCAGAAATTATGTCACCATGCCCCACCGTGAGCATTACTTCGTCAAAACCATAATAAGGCGTAGGAAAAGGCAACTTTATCTTTCCAAACATCCAATCTTGAATATTTTCTAATGATTTAATATGATTATTGTAAGGAGGTGCATAAAAATTGAAATGGGATTTTCCTATTGTTACCGTATGATATCCGTGATTTCTCAATATTTCAGAGAGTGTTGGAATTTCTGGATTTAGATTAATACCATTTGATCTTGTTCCATGAACACTCGGGTAAGTTCCTGTAAAGAAATTCGCTCTATTTGGCATGCAAATTGGAGTAGCACAAAAGTAATTTGTAAATTTTATAGCATTATTAGCAGCAATACTATCAATATTGGGTGTTTTTAAAACAGGATTTCCCATACAGCTCAAATGATCAGCACGTTGCTGATCTGTAATAATAAACAAAACATTCATTTTTTCACTCATTAAATTCACACTCTTATTTTATTTACTCGAGTTATAATATTTTTCTAATTTATTACTTAATACATAGAAGCCTTGCAGCATTGTCATATAACAAAGAGAATCAATTATCTTATACTTAACTTCATTCATACTTGTCATTGATTAATTTCTATTTAAAAAATAAAAGACTTATTATTAAAAAAAATTAATTAAATCATAAATTTTCAAATCTTCTTAATTGTTCAAAAAATTTAATTAACTAGGCTAATTTTTAAGAAATAACACCATCTAAGGAAAAAGTTGTTTTATTTGATAAATCCCACATCCTTCAAATTATTTGATGCACACCTCCATAGCTACGGAACTTTTATGAAACCTAGCAAGGATATAATTGAATATATGGATCGATTTCAAGTGGAAAAAGCATTAATCACAACAACTAATAGGAGAGCTAGACCAACAGCTCACTTAAAATTAGCTGATAGTGAATCAAAGGAATTAAATGAAGCACAAAAACTCGAGAAGATGCTTGAATTTCGCAAAAGTCTTGCAATGGGAGGCCAATTAGATCATCAAGATATTATAGACATTGCTAAGAAAGCTCCCGAGAGATTTTATAAAGTATTTTGGTTCAATCCAAAAATTCGACCCGAAGAAGAAGACACCGATTATAAAATTTTAGAAGACCATTTTAAAAAAGGGTTTTGTGGCGTAAAAATACATTCCGGTATTCACTCAATAAAGATCCCTAAAGATGTAATTAAATTAGTTTCTTTTATGCAAGAATATGACAGAGATTTCATCTTTTATATTCACTCCACTCCCAAAACACCCTTTTTTAGCGGAATATCCACTAGGGATATGGCAAAACTTGCAAAACAACTTCCAAATTTAAGAATTATCGTTGGACATGCCGGATTCTGCATGGAATATGCCATAGATGTAGGTATAAGCTTAAAACAATATAAAAATATCTTTTTTGAAACTTCATGTTCAGTAAGTTTTGCAATATTAAGTTTAATTCGAACAGTCGGTCATAAACGACTTCTATTTGGCTCTGATGCACCGATAACCTCCCCAATTCAAATCGAAATCGATAAGATATTAACCTTACCAATCTCTAAAGAGGAAAAACAAGATATTTTGTATACCAATACGGAAAACCTTTTAGAGAAAATAAAATAGAGTGAAACCTATTTTTGATTAAAATTCGGTAATAATAAAAAAAAGAATTTTTAAAAAATAATTAAATTTTATATTTTTTATTCTTTTACTTCTTTTCGCAAACGCTTTTTATCGACCTTACTAATAACTGTAATTGGTAATTCCTTGGAAATTTCAATAACTTTTGGGACCTCATAGGGACTTAATTTTTCTTTTGCAAACGCAGTTATTTATTGCACTTTTGGTAACTATTAAACCCAGCGACGGTAAATAATGGAAACCCGCAAAGTGCGTAAAATAATTATCTACTCTTGTAGTTCTAACCAATTTTAATTACGGTCAATTTGGGGCAATCTCCTTAAGGTAATGCTCGAAAACCGCATCAAGTGTAAAACCGCATCAAGTGTGAATCCACATCAAGTGTAAAACCGCATCAAGTGTAAACCCAGCAACGGGAAATAAAGGAAATCCACAAAGTGCATAAA
>JAHLWE010000427.1 GCA_019058135.1 Promethearchaeota archaeon
GGTCATTATAAACAATTTTACTTATATTTTTTTTTCAGTTAAAACCATCGTAGGCTAAACATATTTAAATAAAAAAACTCTAAAAATATCTCAAAATATAATCGAAGAATTTGGCATTTACCCTTAATTCTTTTAAAAACACAATTTCTTTTCATTTTTTTATATTTTTTTCTTTATAAATATCCATTTTATTTTTATATAGAAATGGGAGTTAAAATTAAAGAGATTTTATTGCTTGACAAAATAGATATAAAAAATCTTAAGAAAAAAATTATCGCCGTTGACGGACCAAATATTGTAATGTCTTTATTGAGCTTTTCATATCAAAATAAGAGCCCGTATAACGCAAAATATTTGCTTGATAGGACAAGAAGACCGATTTCACACCTATACGGTTTGTTATACCGGGTTAAATACTATCTTACAAAGAAAATCCTTCCTATTTTCTGTTTTGATGGCAAGGTACATCCCTATAAAAAACAAATAACAAAAGATCAATTAAGCGATTTTCTATTCGTAAAAAAGATGTATAAAAAAGCAATAAAAAACGGAAATATGGAGTTGGCGCAAAATATTGCCACGGGTAAGGAATTTTTATGGATAAATACGATACAAGAATCAAAAAAACTATTATCTTTAATGGGCATGCCCTATATTGAAGCTCCGACATCGGCGGAATCACAATGCGCCCAGCTTGTTAAAAATGAGACTGCCGATTATACAGTGAGTCAAGATTTCGACTGTTTATTATTCGGATGTCCTTTTCAAATTCAAAATTTATCAAAATCAGGAAAAAGGAAGATATCAGGAAAATGGAGTTATTACAAAATTAATCCTGTAATTATAGATCTAAAAAAAAATCTGGAAAATCTAAAACTTGACCAATTTCAATTAATTGATTTAGCAATATTAATAGGAACGGATTACAACGCGGGAATTAAAAATATAGGGGCAAAAACCTCGCTTTTATTGATTAATAAGTATGGAAATCTTGAAACAATTATGAAACAAACAAAAGATAAATATGACTTATCTTCTTTAACTTCAAAAAAAATAGAAACAATTAGAGAACTATTTCTCTTTCCAAAAGTTATTGAGAATCATTCTAAAATTATTTGGAATGAACCGCACTTAGAAGGAATTATAGAATTTTTATGCAAAGACCATTATTTAAATCAAGAAAGAGTAGAAAATAATGTAAATAAATTAATTTGGAACTATAAATCCTGTATTAAAAATTTCAAACAGAGAGAAATACTATTATTTATTTAAATTAATTGTAACTGTGAAAAATTTATCTAAATTAATTTTAATTTACCACATCCCTGGAATCAGTCGGTAGCGAGTTTTACTAGAATATTCTTTGTATCCATTAAGCTCTGAGAGCAACATATTATCTTCATAGTGAGTTCTAATTAAGATAGTTACCAGCGCACCTACACACGGTATGAGGGAGAAAAGCGAGCCGAGAGCAAGGCAGTGACAGATATATAAAAAGATAACGGCTACATTCATAGGATGCCGTACAATCTTATAAGGTCCAGTAGTAATGACTTCATGTCCTCTGTCTTTTTGTATCTCTACGATTCTTGAAGAATAGGTATTTTCTTTTATGACCAAAAAAATATGATCAACGAGAGGATCATACCAATAAATCCAATTATATTAATAAATATTGGAACGTTTGACCATTGGAACCTTACTGCATCAAATCCAGGGATTATATAAATTGGAATGAAAAATAAGGCACCAATATTACTGATTTTTTTGTCCCAACTTTCCGTAGGTTTTGTTTTGGTTCTTTCTTTCAGTAAATCCGGATCATTTTTCTTTAAATAAAGTATGAGAGAAATTGAAAAAGTAATCATTATTATTAGATAAATCCAACCTTCAAGCCAAAATAGCGTACCTGCGGGAAGAAATAGCGCTAAACCTAAAAGGAAATACATGATTACAAACTTACCAATCGGATTTGAATCGGAATTTTTTGATGACATAATATAATCTCCTTTCAGACTAATAATATTGATACGTTAAAAGAAATCCCGAGGAACGTTCAATTGTTCGGGAAATACTTTTGAGGGTAACCGATTATCGCTATATTTCATAATTTCAGTAGATTCAAATAATTTATCATAACTCAAATAGCCTGCTATCAACTGAGATAATGAGCCAATATCACATTTGAAATCCAGTTGAATATGATTATTAGTCGTTGAACTATTAGAAATAGCATCTGATAATCTGTTGTTACTGCACTAGCAATAGGTTCAGCGTATTTGAAAAAAATATATTCATTAATTGTAGCTCCACTAGATGCATTAATAATAGTTATTATTTCCATTTTGGTGGTATTGTTGTAATTTATGATTTTGTCTTATATAGACAGAAATTAAATAGACTGAATATAGATAAACTAAAAAGAAAATTATATTAAATGAAAACGGGGAAAAATAATTTATTTTTTATTCTACCGTTTTTAAAGCATCAATACCCCCCATATTATTCCTGATAACACCAAGACTACTCCCAACCAGATACCAAGTGTTATAATCCATCCAATAGGCGTTTCATAGCTGATATAAAAACTGAGATCTTCAATCGGGATAAGTGCTAATAAATAAATCGCTGTAACACCTGAAATAAAACCCGATAATGCTCCACTCATTATCATTCCAAGACAAATGTGAGCTTTTTTTTTAGATTTGTAGATTATTTCAGGTTTTGGTGTTTTGCCATTACATGATGAGAGAAATTTTTCATCTACTTCTACAAATACGAACGTTGTTAACAGGAAAAGTAATAAAAAGGAAGTAAAAAAAAATAGCCAAAATTGGAATTGGGAATTAAATCTTTGTTCAATAAGAGTTAAAATAAATTGAAAGAAACTGAAAAAAAGAGGAATGGTGGATATACCCCAAATTATCCAACCTATAATTCGAAATATTTTTTTTATTTTCATTACTATCCCTAACATATTGGCAAAGGTGCAAAAATTGGTAATAAAGCAAAAACTAGCAAAAGCGCAAAGGTAGTAAATCTATTGTATAGATTTGATTATTCCAAGGACACTGATTATCAATGACCGAGAAAGTAAAAGATCCTTGTATCCACGTAGGATAATGGATTTGTTCAAGCACAGACTGCACATTTATGATCCTTAACATCTCACTAATTAACTGTTATTCAACATACGTATTTAAAAATAACTAATAAATAATAGTTAATAGAATAACTTAAAGAATTGAAATACATTATTTATTAAGAAATTTATGAATTAAAGCTTCTTAATACCATAAAAAAACCAAACATTATTTTCATATTATCTGATCAACAGCGCCACGATACGCTTGCCTCTTAATAAATTAGTATTAGATATTTTCGAAGAAGAAAAGACCGCTTTGGGAAAATAAAAAATCAAACGTGAACACTTGATAAGGCATTGAGGCAGCATGAGACAAAATGATTATCCTATTCGGCCAATATTCTTATAAAATCTAGGCTTGACGAGAGAATGCATAAAAAATATATGGATTAAAATTGTAACTGTGTAAAATCCATGTCAAATAAACCTAAAAATACCACCAGTTTAGTGTTAGGTGTAGACCTAGGACTAAAACATTATGCGGTGGTAAGTGTATGGGATAAAAATAAAAATATGGAGATTTCCAGATACTTTCTGGGAGTGCGGGAAATATTCGATAAAAAGTTTTTCAATGGAAAAATTATCAACCAAAAGAAAATGAATAATGTAGCAAATGCTACAAATATTTACCCGAAATTTTGATAAATCATAATATGATAAATCATCACTTAATTTCTAAAAATTGTTATTTTAATATCATTTAAAATCTTATGATATATAAAAAAAAAATGAATTATTATATAGGAATAGAAGTTAAATATTTTAATTTATATATACTCAATTTAGAGTATACTATTAATTATAGAAATAACTATATTTAAAAGTATAAGCCTGCAATTAATCAATCCGTTGAGTTGGGGAATCATAAGTAGCGACAATTTGAAGAGTATAACCCGTTTATTCAAGCAAGTTGATAAATATGCCGATAGAAACAACTTCCGAAGAGTTTATAAACTTTTAGAAAAAATAATCTCCCTAACTCCAAAAAACGAAAATGAATGGATAATTAAATCTCTGGCGTATGATGCTCTTGAAAACTATGATGAAGCGATAAATTGTTTAGAATATGTAATTCAGCAGAATCCAAATAACGCATATGCATATATGAAGCTTGGTAAATTATTCAATTCAATATTTGAGTTTGAAAAGGCCCAAAAATACTATGAAAAATGGTTAGAATTAGATCCTGAAAAAACAATAATACCAGATAAGAAAGAATTGAGAAAAAAGCACGCGAAATCTTTAAAGATTAATGCAGATTTTGAGAAAATAAAAAAGGAAAAATAGTGAATAAAAAACAGGATGACTTTTCTTACTTTTCATAATTAAATATGATTTCCGAGGGATGCAGTTTTTTTCATAAGGGATTAAATTATACTTTTCTTCAACGAGTTTAAAATCTGAGCCTTGCTCTCTCCGTTAATACTTCTTAAATCCTTTCCCATAACGGAATATATATCTA
>JAHLWE010000428.1 GCA_019058135.1 Promethearchaeota archaeon
ATAATTATCTCTACTCTTTTTTAACCACTTCTTAAAATCTAATTCATTTTTAATTAGACATTTAAAAAATACGCTATATTATATTTATAAACTTTTTCATAATTAATCGATTATTTATAGAATATGTCATAAACCATATTATGAGACGTATTATCAATAACTTCAACCGATTACTGTTAAATTTAAAAAGCTAAAAAATCTAAAAAATTAAGCGTAAAAATTATTAAATATCAAAAAAAAAAACCCCAAAAATAATATGTTAATGAAATTTAAAAAAATGCCTAAAGAAAAATACGCTCAGAATTTTTAAATTTCAATCCTTGGAATATAATTTAGTACTAATTTCATTAATTACCTTGCAATTTTTGCACAAATATATGCAAAAATCAATATTCCTCCAGCAATAATTATTAGAATCATTCCCAGCCTCATTGTAAAAATTATTTCAATCCCTAGACCGATTTGTTCTATAGCATATGAAATTACAAACGTCAAACCATAAAAAAATATTATTTCAGTGATAATATAAGAAAGACCATTTCTTAACCATTTTTTCCTTGCTTTTTCAAGTTCTTTATTCCCAGATACAACTCTAATCGCTGATATTATCAAAAATAATGCTCCAAGAATGAAAAAAATCATAAAACATATTCCTAGCCAATAAAATGTAGTTTGAAGTCCCTCCGCCTCAGGTAAGATTGCTATATATGACTCTAGTTCATCAACGATTCCCCCTCCAAATGGTAATAAATCACCTTCTATTAACAGCGGGATTGAAGGAATATCTATAGCGATATGCATTATCGGATATAATAGAGAAATTAATAATACTATAGCTGCAATTATAGGAAATATGAAAACCCAATTCTTAGCCCTTACCATAAAATTTTAACACCTTTTAATTTTTTCTAATAATTTTAGGATAACAAAAAGTAATAAATAACTTTTTAAAAATATATATAAAAACCACTTTAATCAGTTATTTCAATTAAGTTATAATTTTTTGTGCCGACTCCCAATTTTTCTGCAGCATTTAATTGAATTTTCCAAAAGTCTTGATATTTTGCGTTTATATTCAAATCTGTTTCATTATTTTCATAGTCAAACCTTGGAATGTAGGATAATAATTCATGCATACCATCTCTCTCTGGAATATCTAATCCATCTAAACATGAATTAGGTAATGCAGGTGATTTATGAACGAGATCAACACAAGCCATATCTACTGCCACTGGATCTTTACTCGCTAATATCCCGATATCCTGAACAAATGGGGTGTCAGAACCACCCGAACAATCACACTGGTGAGTAATATCCACAGCGTAATTCAAATAAAAGATTTTATCTTGACCAAAAAATTCAACTACGCCAAGAGCGTTATCAATCATATGTTCGATAAATTGTTCACGAGCTATTTTTTCTCTTTGGAAAACTTCCTCATTACATGCAGAAACACACATATAACAATTTTTGCATGTATCTTTGTTGTATATGATCTTATTATTTTTATCTTTTTTTAAAGAATGAGTAGGGCAGATATCAATACAAGCGGTGCATTTATTTACACATTTTTCAAAATTTCTTGTTAGATTTTTTCCAGAATGAGCTTGAACTTTTCCCCCTTTCGATACACACCCAATACCAATATTTTTTAACGCTCCGCCAAAACCTGTGACTGGATGTCCTTTAAAATGAGCAGCGGATATAAGCAAGTCAAATTCTCTTAATCTTCCAGCGACCAAGACTTCATTAAACCATTTGCCATTAATTTTTTGGATTTCATAATCTATTCCTATTGCCCCATCAAGCATTAATATGGGAGCTCCCATTGTTTCTTTCGTAAAACCGTGTTTCAATGCGACCCCTAAATATTCTTCCTCACTAGCTCTCCCTCCATATTCTCCTCCACTGCCTGGCAATCCCCAACCACAGCTTTCTGCGACTGATGGATGAGCACGAAACTCTTTTACATAATCACAAAGAAAACGAATATAAGCAGGTCTTAAATATCGTGTATTTTCTAATGCTCCAAAATGTGTTTTAATACAAACCTTGTCATTTTTTTTAATTTTTTTATTAAACCCAAGATATTCAAGACTTAAAGGTCCTTTAACTTTTGATAAGGAATCTTTAGATTTTAGAGCAGTTGCACTAAAAAAATAGACATCGACTTTAACCATTTTTTAAACCAGCAAATTAAAATTTATTATTTACAATTAAATAATATTTTAATCAATTGATTTTATAATTTTCTACCATTATTTGTTAGTTATCTTGAATAAAAATAGTAAAATTTTTTTGGAATAGTATTTTTTATTTATAAAAAGGAATTAATAATAAATCATACTAATTATGCTCGGAAAAGGTGGTTGCATTTACTAGTTGCCCTGAATGCGCTGGTGTGATGGAATGGAACTCAAAATTAAAAATGGTGGTATGTTTAAGTTGTGGTCTAACTGTGACAAGAACTGAGCTAGATCGAATGTGGAAACAGATTCGAGAAACTAATTTTGATGAATCAGACAATTATGAAAAGAAAAAAAGTCGAAAAAAGGATTGGCTTGATTGGTATCAATCATCAGACAAGAATAAGTAAATGATATTCACAATTAAATATACTATGGTTATGTCTTAATCTCCTTCAGAAAAAGTATTAAAATAATTAAAGTCTAATTTTACTTAAAATTTGTACTGACTATTAAATCTGCTAATAATCTAACATTATTTAATAAAATTGCAACTTTATCATGTGAATTCACATCTAAGTCTCTTGATTTCATTATGATTACAGAAATTATGTATTTAAATATATAAATCTCAATTTCTTTTCCATCATCATTTTTACCTTTAAAGTTAGCAGAATCTGAAGTAAAAATTTTTTCTCGGATATTATTACAAGAATTTAGAAAATCTCGTAAATCTTGCCTTAAAATAAATCCACTACCTACATTTTGAACATTATGAATTAATATATTTCCTAATATATCCGTAATAATTATGCTTGTTTTAATTTCTTGAAGATCTTTTTCCATTTTTTGGATATTTATCTTTAAATTCGCATGGGAAGAGAGTAAAATGTCCCGAAATATTGATCTCAAATCATTTTATTCAAAAATGCTTGTAAATATGAAATTAAAATCAAATTCTACGAAAAGATCTAAAAAGATATTTCTTGCTTGTCTAATATTTGCATCTATTAACTCTTTCTGATAATTTTTTGTATCACATTTGTGAAGAAGTAAAAAAATCTTTGGTTTTTTATTACTTTGATTAAAAATATCTAAAATTTCTTTAAAATATTTTTTAGCATTTTCAAAATTCTTAGGGTCGTGTAAATCAACAATTGGAATAAGAATATCTGTTCCAGCAAAGAGTTCAGGTTTTTCTAAATACTCCTTTCTATGATCTTCTTGACCACCAAAATCGAAAATTCCAATTTGAAATCCTAAAAATGGATAATGCCTAACCTCATAAAATATTGTAGGATTTAAGGATTGAGTATCTTCAGCATTTTTTTGACCGAATGCAACCGAGCAGATACTTGTTTTACCACAGTTATTAAGTCCGATTAAACTTACTTTCATTTTTTAAAAAATAATGGAAATTAATCGATTTTATTGTTTTATTTTTTTAAATTCTAGTACTTTCTATTTTATTAAATTTATTTAAATAATTTAAAAGCTCAAAACAATATCGAAGATGACATAATTTCTTATTTTTTTAGACGTTTTAACTTTAAATAATAGAAAAATTATTTATCAAATAGCAAATTTTAATTTATTAAGGATAAACGGATATAAGTTTTAGACATTTTTGGCCCCTAAAAATATGGATAAGGAAAATTTTCGAAAAGAATTAAGTAAAAGATCAGTATTTCGAGATTCTAGCTCTCTTAATTTAAGTTATGTACCGAAAAAACTATACTGCCGAGATGATATAATCAAAGAACTTATTCACAATTTTAGGGGCATAATTGAAGGAAAGGGGAAATTCTCTAGTAATTGTTTATTAATTGGCAAAGGTGGTGTTGGGAAAACCGTTTCTGCAAAATTTTTTGGGAGAAATTTTCGAGAAACAGTGCTTGAAAAGGGTATTAATTTATTCATTGAGCATTTTGATTGCGTTAATTTTAGAACTAAAAGTAAAATTGTTCGAACTTTATTGGGAAAGTATTGTCTAGGCTCAGGAAGAGGCTTTTCAGATGATGAAGCAATGAAACAAATAATTACTAAGGTTAAAAATGATAATGGCTATATTCTATTGATTTTAGATGAGATTCATTTAATTCCAAAAAATGATATATGGGCTTTATTAGATATTGCCGAAACTTTTGGACATCATAATGTAAGAATATCGCTTTTATTAATTTCGAGAAAACATGATTGGATTCGAATAGAGTCAGAAAGATTATTATCCCGGATTAATAAGAAAATTGAATTAAAACCCTATAATTTAGAAGAGGCAAAAGATATTTTAGATTATCGAGTAGATCTGGCTTTTAAGGATGGTGTCATGAATGAAGATAATATAGAATTAATTGCAAAGATCGTTGAAGATACAAAAAATATGAGGCATGGTATAGAAATATTACGATTAAGCGGACAGTATATGGATAAAGAGGGTTTGGATGAGATTCATGCTGAAATTATACGAAATGCTGCTGCAGAAGTTGCATATCCTGAATTTAGAGCTGATATTATTGATCGATTAAAAGATCAAGAACTTTTATCCCTGTATGCCGTTGTAAGAGCTTTATTAAATAGTCGAAAATCATTTACAACAATTGATGATGCATACGAGGATTACAAAATCATTTGTGAAACTTATGAAATTGTTCCTCATGTTAAAATGTCTTTTAGAAAATATATTCGGCAACTTAATACCTTAAAAATTTTACTGGCAGATTCGATTAGGATTGATGAAGAATCTCGCGGTAGACATTTGAATATAACTTTACTTGACGTTCCTGCAGAAAAATTGGAAGAATATTTGGTAGAAATTTTAGAAAAAAAATTAATTGTTGATTCTTAAGTCTTTTTTTAAACTTAGAGGATGCATTCCATCGTAAGACTTTTTTAAATTTCTGATATCATTCTTTGCATAAATTCTGGTTGTATTTGAACTTGAGTGCCCTAATATATCTTGTAATTCACTAATGTCCATCCCTGCTCTTCTTAAATGGGTGGCTCCAGTATGGCGAAAAATATGTGGAGTAATTTGCTTTGATTGAGAAAAGCCACATTTCCCTTTAATAAACTTTATATCTTCCTGAATTACACGAGGAGAAAGTTTTAAATTTCGAGTGTTAACAAGCAAGTAGTTATCTTCAGAATAAGAAAATCGATTTTCCAAATAATTCTTAATAACCATTAGGGAATTCTTATCAACCGGAACAATTCTTTCTTTATTCCCCTTTCCCCTAAGATGAATAAAACCTTCTTGAAAATTTACATCTTTTATTTTAATATTAGAAATTTCACTCACTCGAGCCATTGTCGCGTATAACAATCTTACCAAAAGATAATATCTTTCACTTTTTTTAGTATTAAAAATGCTTTTATCCATTAATTTTTCAAGAATAAGCTCCATATCATTAATTTCTAAATATTTTGGTAGATTTTCTTCCATTTTAATTTTTGGGCTTGAGATTTTTTCCATTGGATTTTTTGATATGAATTCATTCCTTATGAGAAATTTAAAAAAAGATCTTAAAGTAGCAATCTTCCTTGCAATCGCTCTTTTTGTATAATTTTTATCTTTTAAACTTTTTATGAAAAGTCTAATTTTGGTTGGTGTTACGAGTTCAATGTTCGAATCTCCAACAATCTCAATGTATTTTTCTAAATCATAATTATATGCTTTAATTGTTGATTTAGAATTACCTTCTTCAATTTCTTTTGAAATTAAAAACTCCAGTATCAACTCTGATATAAAAAGATTTTTCACGTAATTTGTGTAAAGATTTAGTAATTAATATGGAGATAATATGGAGATAATATGTTTTGATAGTTTAATTAAATTAAGATAATCTCTTATTTTGTTCATAATTAAATCTAATACATTAATATGTGCTTTCTTTAATTATCTAATTCTCTCTTTTTGTGATTTTTAAAATGTTCCATCCTTCAAGACGAAAATCAATGGTTCCTATGGAGAAACTCTTAATGATTTTTTAACAGTATATTTATGTACAGAATCGATACATTTATATAAGAAAATGTACATATTAAGTACATAATAAAATAAAATTACAATTCAAAATCATAAAAAATAGGTATGATTAAAAAATGAAAGAATTTAAAGATAAAGTAGCTGTCATTACTGGTGGTGCAAGCGGAATAGGTCGTGGTATAGCCGAAAGATGCTGCCAAGAAGGAATGAAAGTAGTTCTAGCTGATATTGAAGCTAAAATGCTTTCTCACACCGAGAAAGAATTAAAATCAACAGGTGCAACAGTAATATCGGTGTTGACAGATGTTTCAAAAGTTGATGATATTAAAGCATTTGCTCAAAAAACACTCGATACATTTGGAGCTGTGCATTTGTTATTCAATAATGCAGGCGTTGCCGTAAGTACCTATCTCTGGGAATATACTTTTGCTGATTTGGAATGGGTTATAGGAGTTAATTTATGGGGCGTAATTTATGGAGTTCGGATTTTTGTTCCCATAATGCTTAAACAAGATACCAAATGTCATATTATCAATACATCATCCCTAGCGGGATTAATCCTCGGAAATGGTATTTATGGCATATCTAAGCAGGGTATTGTCGCTCTTTCTGAGAGCCTTGCCGCCGAACTTTCATATATAAAATCTAAAATCAAAGTTTCCGTTCTTTGTCCAGGATTTGTTAAAACAAGAATTCTTGAATGCCAACGAAATCGTCCATCTGAAGTAAAAAGTCATCCTTAATTTAAGCCATCTCAGAAATTATTTAATCAAATGGTTAATTCTGGTTTATCTCCTAATAAAGTAGCAGAAATTGTGTTTCAAGCTATTAGGGACAATAAATTCTATATTTTGACCGATAACCATTTTATATATAAAAAAATTGTTAAAAGACGATTAAACACTATTCTAAAAGCTTTTGAAGAAGATTTAACGCTTAAATAAAAGATAAATTTAAAAATTAAATTAGAAATAAAAAATAAACAAATTTGTGATGAGTAAAATTATGAGTAAAGAAGAATTTAAGGATGAATTTAAAATTATAGTTCTTGGAAAGTCAGGGGTTGGGAAAACTACTATAATGGAACAATATGCTAAAAAACTATTCGAAGAAAAAGAAGATTGGAAATTAAAAATTGGTGTGCAATTTTTTCAAAAATCAGTATTGGTTGATGAAAATAATTATAATCTTCAAATTTGGGATTTTATTGATGATAAAAGATTTGAAAAACTCCATGAACAATATTACAGCGGAACCTCAGCTGTTTTATTTGTCTTCGACCTATCTAAACCAGAAACTTTTGAATATCACTCTACATGTCTTAAAAAAATTTGGCATAACATTAATTTAAATAGATGGCCACTCCTATTAATTGGAAATAAATTTGATTTAATTAAAAACCCTGAAACACTTGATAGAAAAAAATTTCGTGAATTTGTTAAAAAAGAGGGATTAGTGGATTACATTGAAACTTCAATGAATGATAATAGCAATTTAGAAAAAGCAATTGTTAAGTTGATTCATCAAATTATTATTCGGAAATCAATTTATACAAAAAAAATATCAAGTAATCTTAGAAAAGCGATAATGAGAGAATATAAAGAAGATTTTATACCAGCTTATAAAAATGGTAAATATTTTAAAGAACCACGCGAAGATGAGTTAAAAGCGAGAGAAGAAGAGAGGAAAAAACGTAGAAAAGAATTAAAAAAAGTAGAAGAAGTCTTAAGAAGAATACATCAAGTCAAATTTCTAGTAAATGAAAAGGAATTAAAAGAAATTGAAATATTTGCTAAAAAAACTAATCAGTCGAAATCAGAATTTATTAGATCTGCAGTAAGGGAAAGAATAATGGAAATAAAAGGGCTCCCTCGCAATCAATTTTTAAAGGAAATTAAAAAAATAATTTCAGAAGAACTGAAAAATAATATTCTTTTAAAAAAAATCGATGAAGAAGAATTAAAAAGTAGGAGAAAAGGAGAAAATAAACAAGACGAAGATTTAAAAGTTGAATTGAAAAAAATTAATGAAACATTAGAAAGGTTAGAAAAACAAGATAGATAAGGAACTATTAAAAAAACGGAAAAAAAAGAAAAAAAATAACTAGTCTACTTCTAATTGGTGTTATGAATTCAATAATTGTATATTTTTAATGCACTATTTTTGGAAAATATCATAATTTCCAAATTTTCTACGCAAAAAAGCTTTAAATAAAAGATCAATCAAATATATTTAAATATTTGAATTCCATTTAAAATTTTTTAAAAAAGAAAGGAGTTTTTATAAATGAATGAAGTGAAAAAAAATAACGAAAAGGAGAAACCTGTTGCTGAAGGAGCCTATAAAATCCCATCAACTCTCAATACGATCTCCTATGGCAGTGCTGGCTTTTGGATGGGGTTATCATATGGGGTTTTTAATGCATACATTTTTTTCTTTTATGAAGTCGTGGTTGGTTTAGACACGGTATTAATCTTTTTGGCGATGCTCATCTTTACATTATGGGATGCTATTAATGATCCACTTATAGGACACCTGACTGATCGTATTACTAGATTCACAAGAAAGTATGGTAAAAGATTTATTTGGATAATTATAGGCATCTTACCCGCCAACTTTATCTTGGCCCTTGTATTTATGCCACCAGCTGGCAATGCTGCAACGAATCCAATGCCATTTTTTGGGTGGATCATATTTACAACCTGCTTATTTGATTCTTTAACAACACTTTGTTTTGTAAATGTTGATGCTCTTTTTCCTGACAAATTTCGTACTGGTCCAGCACGTAGGAAGGCCAGAGGCTGGGGAACTCCTCTTTCTATGATGGCATTACCGGTCGCTAATATCGTCCCACCAATATTACTTGGACTTTTTGGGGGTATAAACAATCAAGCCGCCTATATCACAATGGTTTGGATTATTATTGGTACGATTGCACCCGTTTCAATATTATGCCTATTTGGAATGAAAGAGAACAAAGAACTCATTGACCGCTATTATGTAAGCGAGAAAAAACGTCAAAGTTTCATAGAAGCATTGAAGTCCACCTTAAAACAAAAAAGCTTTGTATATTATGTCATACTCTTCTTTGGATTTATGATAGTTACCGGTTCTTTGACAGCTTCTATTCCATATGCAGCGAATTTTGTTTTAGTGGGTACTGGATCTACAGAACTTGATATGGTCCTTCTATTCGCGCTCTTTCTTAATGGAGCGCTGGTATCGGTTCCGTTCTGGACTTGGTTCGCTAAAAAAAATAGCAATAATAAGCAAACTGCAGTGATTGGGGGGATATTGCTAGTTATGGGGTGTATTTTGACCACTTTTTATATAGGTGTAATTGATTCGATGATTTACATGTTTATTTTGGGTTTCACAATGGGAAACCTTTGGGTATTAACAACAATTTATTTTTCGGACGTGCTTGATGAAAGAGTTGTATTAACTCGTTCAGATGTAAGGGGTGCAACTGTAGGTGTTGTAGCTTTCCTATCGCGGCTTTCTCGAGGAGCTCAAATTACAATATTTGCACTTATTCATATACTTACTGGATTTGTAGAAGGAGCTGCTACTCAATCAGCTTCAGCACAATTGGGGATTCGCCTTCATATGAGTGTAATTCCAGCCATTATTTTATTGATTTGTACAATTATATTTTGGAAAAAATACCCTCTAACACCTGAAAAAACATTTGAAATTAGAAAACAATTGAAGGAATTCGGTTTTTAATTACAACAGTTTATTTTCTCTCAAATTATTTTTTTTTTAAGTTTTCAAATAAACTTGATTTTTATCCTAAAATATTCCAATCAGGAAACCTAATAAAATTTCCATAAAAAGTTTTAAATAAAGTTAAATATAATTGTTCAATTGTTTATGATCGCAAAAGTGCTTACAGAACAGCAGATTAATAAAATACACCAAACATCTCTTATAATACTTGAAAGGATTGGTGTAATTATCCCGCATGATGAGATTTTATCGCGTTTCGCCGAGAGAGGGGCGAATGTGGATATGAAAGATAAACGAGTAAGAATTTCAGCTGATTTAGTAATGGAGCTGCTTTCAAAAGCGGGAAAAAATTTCACTCTTTATGGACGAGACCTTTCGAAAAAGGCTGAATTTGGTCTTGGGAAACGTAATTACAATACTTCAGGCGGTCAAGCACTATGGATTGATAATATTGATAATAAACGGAGATATTCATCTCTTAATGATGTCGCGACTGCTGTTAAATTTGCCGATGCTTTAGAAAAAATTACCATACCAGGAGCAATGGCAGACCCACATGAACTTCCAGTGGAATGGCGATGTATAGCAGTGGCGTTTGAAACTATTAAAAATACTACTAAACCGATTATATTTTGGTTCCATGATAGAGCTTCAGCAAAATATATAGTAGATATTATTATCACCCTTAGAGGAGATGAGAAAAAACTCAGAATTATCCAATGTTTCATCCCTTACTTGAACCGGTAAGTCCTCTGTCCTTTCCATTTAACGGAATTGACCTATTATTTGAAACTGCTCGACTTAATATGCCGGTTTCAATTGGACCTATGGCTCAAATGGGATTATCTGCGCCTGCTACAATTGCAGGAACATTAGCTCAAGAAAACGCTGAAATTTTAGCGGGAATATGTATTACTCAACTTATACACGAAGGAATGCCAGTATGCTACGGTGGGATATGTCATGCTTTTGATATGAAAACCACGCAATTAATTTTCAGTGGTCCTGAACAGGCTATATTCAGTGTCGCAATGACTCAGATGGGAAAGTATTATAA
>JAHLWE010000429.1 GCA_019058135.1 Promethearchaeota archaeon
GTGTGAAACAGAGCCAATATTAAAATTATTGCATTGACTACAACCCTATAATTTTCCTCAGTTGGATCTAACTTTAAACATCTCATCAAATTTATGTAAGAAATGTTCTGCCAGTTGCTAGCGGGTTTCCCATTTTCCTTCTCTTTATTCTTAAAATAATCAAGAATTTGGTCGTATATATTCGATTCGTTCTCACTCTTAATATTCTTCGCAAGTAATCCCTGAAAAATCTAGTTTTATAAGAAAAATTTTATAGTATAATTTTAATACATCAAATTTAAATGGAAAAACCATGATAATTTTCTGATTATTTTTTTTTATTTAAAAAATTCAGGAAACACTATACTTAATACAGTTATTATTATTTATCTTGAAACCTCTGTATTTCGAATAGAATTCAAGTCCCTCAATCTGTAATACCTTCTACCCTAATTTTATTCTATTTAATGTTTTATTGAGAAATCTTAATGGAAATTAAAGAATTATCAATTCCGGATAATATATTTATATTTTTTAATATATTTAAATGAAAATTAAGAAAAAATCTAATCAGACTTTTTTATTATTTTCTTAGTTTTAATGAATATTATAGTTATCATCAAAAAAATCCTAAACTCTTTTTAGAATTAAAATCTGATATGTTTTATATTGAAAATAGAGAGAGAGAGAATTGGATTCATATATAGGAATAGTAGGAGATCGTGATATTTTTAATAGAGTATGCAAGATTTATTTTTATACTTTTCTCAATGAAATTAAAAAGAAATATGATATTTCTTACGAAAAAATATATCTCTCTAAAGGGGATTTGTATGAGATTAAAAATGCTTCAGAAAGATATTTTTCCTTTGCAAAAATTATATTTAAAGATTTAAAAGATAAATTTGAATCTGTACGGATTGGAGCAAAATAGGGATATATAAATCCTGAAATTACTAAGCTTGTTGGATTGGGAGGAATGGGGGAAGTTAGATTAGGAAGATTGTTGGATAAGGGTATAGACTCAATAGACAAATTAAAGAAATTAGATGTTGTTGAAATATCTAAAATTTTAAAATGTACCGTTAATCAAACAGAAAATATATTAAAATCAATAATATAAAATAAAAAGGAGTTAGAAAAAAATGATACAAATTAATTATGGGATTATGGAAAGTTATTTGGGATATTGGTTTTATCATCGAAAAACATCTCATAAATTTTTAAATTTGCCAGAAAAGTTTATTAATCTCTTAAAACATTTTACTATATCTACAAAAAGAGATAAACTTGAGTTCAGTGATGCATATGATGATGAAGATCATATTTGGGCAATATCAATTGTTCATCCAAAAGATACTTTTAATAGGAAAATTGGTAGAAATATAGTTGATGGACGGGTTTTACGAATGAAAGGGTTAATTCCAAACAGAAAACCATATTATCCAATTCCAGAATGGATATATTTGGAAGAAATAGTATTAAGAAAGAGAGAAGAGGATGGTGTTATAGATGGTTTTAGATAAATTTTTTGATGAGGAAATTTTATAATGACAGAAGGTGATTGTCCAATTTGTGGATCTTGGTATGTAGCACCGACAAGTAAGAAAAATATTTGTATTAAATGTTATAAGAAGCAGGAAATGAAAAAAGGAAAATCTGAGGAGCAAGCATATAAAGAATATTATGATAAATTGATGAGATGAGGTATAATTACTCGAAATATATATATGCTTAAATAAAAATGAGTAAATCAAAAATAAAAAAATCAAAAGGAATCCAATTCAGATTACTTGAAATTGATAAAGACAGAGAAATTGAATTTCCTCATAGGTTATTAAAATTAATTGATAAATTTTCTTTTAAACCGGATAAGGAATATAAGAAATATTATTTTGATAATTTATTTGACTATCTATATTTTTAATAACAAGATTAACATCATCTTTATGTTTCCAATTTAAAGCTTCAGCTATAGAAATAGGTCTATGGAATTTTTAGAGATTTATGAATTAATTTAAAAATGATTATAAATGAGAGTAATATTAATTATAAATACAGAAAAGACTTTTATTAGAAATGTCTTGTTTGATAGACAGAAAAATGGAAAAAAAAAGAAAATAGAATGGATTATTCTCAATAAGATCTTAGAATTGAGAAAAATTCAAGGAAAATCAAGGAAATTTATTGGTGCTTTGACAACTGAACTTATAAGAACTGAATTGCTCAAACAACGATTTAATGTGAGTAATAGTGATGTTTTTATTGAAGGAATTCCTAATGAACTCGATCTATTAATAGTTAAGGCTGATAAGAATCTTAAAGAGAAAATATTCTATTCTCCAGATGATATCTTAGTAGTCTTTGAGATTAAATTCAGAGGAGCTTATGGAGAAAAACAAAAAAATTCAATAAAAAGAATATTCGATAATGTTAAAAGAAAAAATGAGAATATAGAATGTATAATTAATACAATATTTATAAAAATTTTTTTTGGCTTCAAATTCGCTGGAGTAGGAATCGTGGCTTTGGATGCACTTGATAGAAAAATATTACATATAGGACAAATTGGTTTTTTTAGTCCGTTATAAATAAAATATCACATAATTTTTTTATCGCACTTATGGAAATATTAATTTTTTATGAATTAGATGTTAAAAAATTGAAGGAAAAAATTGGACATTTTTCAGGAAACAGAAGATTAGATACATCCACTTTTAAAGAGTCCGATCGTGATACTGAAACGAGTAGAGAGAGATGGTTGGGAGGAAAGAAAGAAATAAAAATAAATCGGAGATTAAAGCGATGGAAAAATAAAATTTCAGAAACAGTGGATCCTAAAACAATCCAAGTTCACATGGTTGGGCAATCGCATATTGATTGTGCTTGGATGTGGAGATTTGAACAAACCAGGAAAAAAGCACAAGTTACATTTAAAAAGGCGATATTACATGCTAAAATGTTCCCAGAAACATTTTGTTTCGCATTGAGCGAACCCTTGCTTTTAGAATGGGTTAAAGAAGATGATCCTGAATTATTCAAACAAATTCAACAAACAGTAAAAGCGGGCAATATCGAACTTGTTGGCGGGTCCTACGTTGAACCTGATTGCATGATGCCTTCTGGAGAATCTATGGTAAGACAAAGACTTTATGGCATGCGTTTTTATAATGATTATTTTGGAATATTGCCTTCAATAGAATGGTTTTTGGATTCTTTTGGATATAATTATGGGCTTCCCCAAATTTTAGTAAAATCTGGAGCAAAATATTTTTGGACAAGTAAACTTACATGGAATAGAGATACTACATTTCCATTTATTAATTTTTGGTGGCAAGGTCCAGATGGTACTAAAATTTTAACTGCTAATTTTGATATGGGTACGGGTCCATTAGAAGCATGGGCTAAATATCAAGTAGGGAGACATTTACTTAAACTGGATGGAAAGAAAATATGGAATTATACTATGGATTATAGAAAATTAAATGAACATGTGGAAGATGAAATATGTCCCCATATAGGTTGTTTCTTTGGTTTAGGTGATGGGGGGGACGGTCCTACTCATAAAGAAGTGGCTTTTGCAAACAAATACGCAAAACTTAATATGTTTAAGTGGAGTCGAATTGAACATTTTTATAAAGAACTTGAGAACTATTCTGATCGATTTCCTGTTTGGAATGATGAGCTCTATTTAGAAACTCA
>JAHLWE010000430.1 GCA_019058135.1 Promethearchaeota archaeon
CCCATCCTTTACCATATCTTTCAATTTTGCCAAATTGTTTAAATAATTGTTTTTTTTCTCTTAATATTATTTTAAAATTATTTTCGTTATTCTTGATATATTCTAGAAATATATTATTACATTTTTCAATTATGTTTAAAAGTGTTTTAATTTTATTGTGAATCATTTCTGATTTTTTTTTAGAAATATCTTTCATTTTGCGTGAAAATATTTTCTTTTAAAAACTCTAAGCCTAAATATATTTATAAATCTCCTCAAAAAACCCTTTGAAAAAATTTATACACTCTCATAGATAATAGAGTTTTGATTTAAAAACCTATTTTATCTAATATTTTTCAAAATAATAAAATTAAAAAGAGAATTTTTAATAGGAAATTTTTTTTTCATTTACAAGGATTTTTTATTTATTAATTTATTCTTGGAATGGAGAAATAAAAAGTACTCCCTTTATTTCTTCCCTCCGATTCAACCCAAATCTTCCCACCGTGCAATTCTACAATTTTTTTTGAAATATATAATCCAAGTCCAGTACCCTCTATATTTACATCCCATCCTTTACCATATCTTTCAATTTTGCCAAATTGTTTAAATAATTGTTTTTTTTCTTTTTCAGTGAATCCAATTCCATTATCTTTTACGGAAATTATGTAGAAGTCATCTTTTATTTTAGATTGAATAATAATATTTCCCTCTTGAGGAGTATATTTAATAGCATTTGATAATAAATTTGATATTACATCATGAATCATTTCTTTATCGAAATCAGTATTTAAAGAATCCTGAATTTTAAATGATATTGATTGTTTCCTTAATTCTGCTAATCCTTGCAACTCTTTTATACACTCATTAATCAAGTATGTCAAATCTCCCTTAGAAATTTTTAATTCTATTTTATCTTTATCCAATTTTGAACTTTGTAAAAGCATATTAATAATATTTTCAAGACGCTGACTCCCTTTCATAATTTCTTTTAAAATCGAAATAATATTGTCATCTAATTCAGATTTATAACGTGCTAACAAAAGTTCAGTAAATCCTTTTATTGAAACAAGAGGGGTCTTTAATTCATGTGAAGTTCTAGATAACAACTCTGTTTTTACTTTATTAATTTCATTTAACATTATATTTTGTGCTTCTAAATCTTGTTGTATTTGCCAGCGTTTTTGTTCAATTTCAATTGCATCTCCAATTAAATATAAAACCATACTGTCTCGGTTAGTTATGATTGGGTTATGTTTATAAAAGACACATAAAGCATTGTTAAATTCATTTTGAGATTGAATCAATTTTCCATAACATGCTTTTATCTTATTATCAATGATAAATTGATCGGTCTTAGCATATTTAGTTTCATTTAAATCAAAAAAGGTTTGAGGTAAATCATGTTCTGCCAAAAATAATTGATTAACAAAAATATTCTCCAAAAAATATTCAGAATTGTAATTAAATACCTGATTATCGGATGTGATTATTTGATACTGTTCTTTTTCATTAATTGAACTTTTATGAATATATAAAACAATGTCGCCGTTTATTAATTTAAAACAAGAATCTAATAATAATTTTAAATTCTTTTTGACATCACTTGTAAAATTTAAAAAATTATTATTTAATTCAAATATTAGTTCCTCATAGATTTTTTTTTCAGTAATATCTTCAAGAGTAACAAGAATTCCTGCTACATTTTCTTCCGAATCGAAGAGAGGTATTCTATTTATATCCAACCATACTATGGTGCCATTTTTTAATACCCATGATTCAAATATATGAAATTCAGGTTTTTTTGTTATCATAACCTTGGTTTCATGTTCTTTGAGATGCTTTATCTTTTCTTTATTAGTTAAAAAATCATTATCTGTTTTACCTATTATTTCCTCAGGATATTCTATGCCTATAAGTTTAGTATAGCTGTGATTACATCCTAAATATGTAGAATTAATATCTTTCCAAAATATATATTGAGGAATGCTTTCCATGACAGTATGAAGCATCTCATATGATTTTTGTAATGCCACTTCATATTTTTGGGGGTTAAATAGTTTCCAAAAACGAATTTCTGGCAGAGTTATAGTTAATTTTTTAAATCTATCCTCATTTTCTCTTAACTTTTCCTCTAGTTTCTTACGGCTTGAAATATTTTTTAAAATAATTAATATTTTTTTTTTATTGCTATCATCTTTAAATCTTTTTTTTTTAATTTCAAACCAAATATATTTATTATTTTTATGTTTAAGTCTTATTTCGTTTAAATATTCTTTAGATTCAGTTTTTCTTTTTAATATTTTTTTTACAATAAGCAAATCATCACGATGTAATAAATCCAAAAATGATTTTCCAATTAATTCTTTGCTTGTATACCCCAATGATTCTAAATAAATATGTTCGTTAACAAATTCAAATTCAAATTTATTATTTGGATTAACAATGCTAATCAAAACATCAATATTTGCCAAAAATATTTGTGGTTTATAATCAATCAATATTTTAATATCAAAATAATTAAAAACAATGATTAAAAGATGCTAAATCTTTATGATTTTAAAAAAGATTTTTAAATATATATATATGTTTCCTTTAATATTTTCGAATTAAATAAATGTACAGAAAAGTTCTCTGAAATTTTTCTTAATATGGATTATAATGATAACACCGTTGTTAAGATTATAAAAAGTGTATGATATGAATTCAAAAAATGAAAAAGTTCATACAAACAATTTTAAAGAGGAATTATCC
>JAHLWE010000431.1 GCA_019058135.1 Promethearchaeota archaeon
AATTTGTGTTAGAATTAACCCAATGGGACCAAGACCTAATACAATGGCTTTCTTTTCCCCTTCTATTCTATCAAATTCTGCACGTTCATAACAATTTATAGCACATCCAACTGCATCTGCAAATGAGATTTCATCCATAGAAAGATCATTTCTAACTATGGGAAGTGCTCCAGTCAATTCGTCCTTTCCGTGGCCAACCACATTTACGTGAGTTGAGTATTCAGCGTACCCAAATCCCATTCGTGCTAAATGATCCCCTTCTGAAATACCTATAATATCTTTTCCCACTTCAACCGCAATAGCACCCGTTTCATGTCCGTGTCCGCCGGGTTCGTGAGCAATTATCCAATGGCCACCTTCAAAAATCCCTACATCGCTTCCACAAATCCCAACAGAAATTATTTTCACTAAAACTTCTTTGGGTCCTGGTTTTGGAATATCAATCTCTATAAGTTCTACCTGCCAAGGTTTTGGAAATAATAAAGCTCTCATTTTATCATTCAAAATAAAAATACCAATATTTTTAATAAAATCTCCTATTTACCTCTGATCCCATCAATTAAAAAAGTTAATAACGTTTTAATACCCATTTTAGGCATAAACGGTTTTTTTTCAAATAAATCAGGTTCCATACTTACTTTTTTAACTCATTCCATATAAGATAAGTTAAAAATTTCTCTCACTTCAAATTCATCTAAGAAAGATTCTGCCATTTTTCTATATCTTGAATAATTGTTAAATATTTTCTCTTGCCCTCCCTTAGAAATTAAAATAAGGGGTGGTAAAGAAAAGTGATCAGCAAAAGATTTAACTGAATCTGGTGGCTCATCGCCAGAATACGGGATCATGACAATGTCAAAAGAAATAGTTTTTCCACTAAATGTAGGAGCAGATGAACTGAATGTTGATGATTGAGTCGTAACAAATTTTTGTGCATGTCCAGTGCCATCAGTCCAGTAATGTAAAATTTTTCCAAAATATGTTCCAAAGGGATTTATTCTAATTTGTTGTCCTTTCTTATGACCATCTTTAAATCCTTTATTCCTGATTTTTATTGGAGTAAAAGCAAAATTAGCTGCCTTCAAAGAATTGAACCCAATTAACATTCCATCGGTTCTATTAGATAATGCCATCCATCCATCAGAAATATTTGCTACCAGACAATCAATGTTAGTATTTTTGGAATCGACCTCACGCATATTAAGATCGAAGTAAGATATATATCCTAAAAAATTTTTTTTCCAAATCCTTAAGGGTATTCTATTTCCAATAAGATTAGGTCTAATTTCGCACGGCATTATTTCTTGCCATCTAGTATCATATTGTTGAGTAACACTAGAATCGCTGTCCAGACTGTCGATTACTCCCTTAATTTCAGGAACAGTCATTTTTATATCAACAAATAATCCCGGGATCTCTGAATATAGAGTAAATATTTTTTCTGAATTAACAAAATAATCATCGATTATTTCAAATTTGCTTATAATTTTAACTGATGCTGAAAATCCGTCTCTGCCATCGCGCATGACAATAATTTTATCTTTATCCGATGAAAATCTTTTACCTTTTCCCAATTTTCCAAAAACAACAGCAGATTCTAAAAATTTGGGACAACCAAATTCTTTATTATCTCTTTTAAATGAAACTATTTTACCATTTTCATTAAATTTCAAATTAATAAATTTATTTTTAATTCCTTTCGTTGTAGCTTCTAAAACTCCATTATTGGTTAAATTTGCATCATTAGGCATCTCGGTTAAAATATTTGCTGTAAATACTCCTTTTTTTTTAAATAAAGAGGCGGGTAAAACCGCTTCAATGTTTAATTTTGTCTTAGACTCATCTTCATAAATTGAATATCGTAAATTTTTATCAGAAATACCACTTCTCAACTTCAAAATTTTATTATTTTTTTTTATAATCTCCGTCAAATCAAATGGTATTTCAGTTTTTATTAGAATTGATGGCTTTACGGGAATTTTTTCTCTCTCCGAAATACCTCTGTTAATAATCGGAATAATACATATCTGATAATCTTTAAGATTAGAATTTTCAAACAAGGTATTTGTTATTTCTTTTAAAGTTAAATTTACGGCTTTTTCTGCCGCATTAAAAGCTCTTAACCCATATACTGTGGTTGTCTTTGATCTATGAGGATGAAGGAAAGGCATAGACATTCCAAAATTTGTTGTTGAACTAAATAGTAATTTGTTTTTGATATGCGATTCTACCGAATCATCGGCATTTCTAATATAATTATTAACTTCCAAAGCTAAATCTTTAGACAGATTCAGATTCATAGATAATAGAGTATCAGATATACATTTCAACCATCTTGCCCATTGTCCAAGAGTCCAAAATTTTGTATTATTAAATTTTAGAGCCCAATTATAAAAACCATTATAATTTCCATCAGCAACATCTTGTCTTAAAATTGTTTCGCCATATACTTTTAATTTGGGAATAACATCCAATAGATTTGCAAATTCAACAAATTCACATTGATCAACGGCTTCTGCAAGTTCAAATAAACCTCTAGTATTTGGAAACCACTGTATTAATTTTGGTAATTTAATACCCACCCAAGTATCTTCGTCCATATCAAAATTTAAAAAAATCAAAGCGTGTTCACTAATTTCGCCACTTTCTTGCTTTTTTCTTATCTTTTTAAGCCAGCTTTTAATAGATAAATTATCAAAAACATCTCCAAATCCATACATCGGAATCATTAACACTGAAGCATTAGAAACAGATGATTTAAATTTAACTAAGCCAAACTGCTGATTCAAATCAAGTCTTGGATTCAAAAAAGGTCTGGTAGCATCAAATGGAATTGTTGAATAATAAATACAGAGTCCATCAACTTCCAAACGATTATAT
>JAHLWE010000432.1 GCA_019058135.1 Promethearchaeota archaeon
AAATATTATTGATACTTGTCGGGCTATAATTCTAGAAAAAACCTTAAAAATTTATGATGATCTCCAAACAATTATCGAACAATATGGAGATGGATGCAATAGTTGGATGAATATATGGTGTCCTAAACGTTGGTATCCTATTCAATGTGATTTTAGTGCAATGTTATCCCCCAAATGGTTTAAACGATTTGCTTTACCAGATATAATTACTCAAGCTGAGCATTTGGATTATTCAATTTATCATTTAGATGGTCCACTTGCACTTACGCACTTAGATGAAATATTAGCTATTCCTTCAATAACTGGGATCCAATGGGTACCTGGGGCAGGAGCCGAACCTAAATACCATGAGAAATGGATACCCATATATAAAAAGATTCAAGGTGCAGGAAAGAATGTTGTAATGGATTTTTTTGAAGATGTAAAATTTTTACCTAATATTTACAAACAATTTGATGTTAAAGGATTGTTTGCGACTATTGTCTCTTTAAATAAAATTAGATTAGATTTTTTTTTACCAACATTTATTGGTGGGCAAGGTGGTTCTGGGAATTTCAAAGAATTTAAAAGAAAAATCAGGAAGCAGTTGAAGAATCAAAAATCTTTAAAAGTCTAAATTTTTTCAATTTTTCCTTACCATTTATTAAAAACCTCTTCGGCAAATCCTAAAAATCTATCAACATGAAGTTTCGTACCATCATCAAGGACTATATCTCCTGTATAATGCCCAAAAACTTGATGTGGTTCAGTTTTTAAAATTAAAAGATTCATTTTATTTGTACGATCAAGTATTGGCTCAAAGTCCATTTCAAAACGTCCATCATTGCTCGTAATTTTCCATGGTTTTAAGTAATCATTTGGGTCAATGAGGAAAGTAACTTGGTCAAATTTATGTCCTTTTCCATTATAGAATATTAAATTCTCGCTTGCAGCTGAAGTATCACCAAATCCATATCCAATATTCCATCCAATCGGGACTCCTTCTAATAACCCCGAAGCAGAACCCCAATACCATCTATTTTTATACGTCCAGACCCCTCGACCCCAATCCAGAACACCAAAACATTTATCTTCTGTAAATTCATAATTGTTTTCCCCGAGTTGTATTGTTCCCTTTGCATGCATGCAATTTATTTTTTGGTTGTAATAAAACCTAGTCTCTTTTTCTTTAAAGGGTGTTGCAATTACCATTGTATCCATATTTGGGTCTTGAAAAAGTGTTATTTCACCCTTAATTCCTTTACCTTTCATAAATCCTGGATAATCGACTGACAAAATGCGATTACTACCTCTCTTTTCAAAATTTACATTTATTTTTTTACTTGAGAAGTTGATATCTCCAGATTCAGAAGTTCTTGGCAAATCTAATTTTCCCCTAGTAAATAATTTTAACTGGTCTTCTGATGTATATGTTTTTTCTACAAAATCGAGCCAAGCGACAGTAGTTAAACCAAGATATCCTACATCGGCAATAACTAATGAAATACCGAAATCAGGATGTAAAATAGCATAATAATCCCACTCTTTTATTCTGTGCCAGCCGGCTTTTATATTCTCTCTATTATAATTTAAAATTAACTTTCGAGCCCAGCCTTTTTGAATTAATTTCCCATTCTCATCTAACAAATCAGATGGTTCAATAATTTCGTTTTGCATACTATTCATTTCCACTTTTAATTGAATCTATTCTTTTAGAAAATCTATTATATGTTAATTAACTTCCGGTGCTTTTTCAAAGGGGGAATCGTATCCAACATTTTCTAGTATAATTAAAGTACTATTTGCGAAATATTATTCTTAATTAGATATCTTATAGCACAAAAACTATTTAAAATTGAAAACACCAAAAATCATTGAAAGCGAAATATAATTAATCAATTACCACCTATATGGAATTTCAACCAATCAATTGTATGCTTTATGAATTCTTTTAGATGTTCCCCTTCGAAGTCATGAGGAGCATTTTCTATTTCTACAAGCTTGTTTTTATTATTATTTGGTATAAAATTGAATGCTTTTCTTGTTAATTCATAAGGCACTTTTTCATCGGAAGTTCCTTGTACAATTAATACGGGATAATCCAACTTCCTTAAATGAGATTTTACTTGAAGCTTTGCAAAATCTGTCATAAAACTTAAATCGATGATTACAGGCCTTCCCTCTATAGTTGATGGAATTTCTACGGGACCTTTGTTTAAATCCTTAAACCAATCGGTTTGATCATCAGTAGTATGAAGAAATAAAACTGGTGCCCAAAAAATGTATGTTTTGATTCCGGGTAAATTAGATCCTAGTGCAGTAAGACCTCCGAATGATAATCCCAATACAGCAATGTTTCCATAACCTTGATTTTGCACCCATTTATATACTGATTCTAAATCATCAATTTGTTTGAATAATGTTATGGGTACTCTCTCATTTTCTCCAGAGCCCGTAAAATCAAAAATCAGTCCATCGATTCCCTCTTTACTACAAGTTTTAGCTAATTTAGGAAAATGGCCATATTCATATTTATCACCTGTAAAACCATGGCACATTATTAGAATTGATGTTTTTTTTGATTCTTTACTGTGCAAATAATGGATCCCATGAAGATCACTTCCAGTGTTACTTTGAACTAACACTCTTTTTTCTATCAAAAGCTTTCCCTAAATACTATATATTACAAGTCGTTAATTAAAGATATTATAATTCTTAAAATCAATTTATT
>JAHLWE010000433.1 GCA_019058135.1 Promethearchaeota archaeon
AAAATATGCAATTTTAGAGAACACAATTTCAACTGGAAATGGCATAAGAACAGAAAATGGTTCAATTACTAACGGGAATACAAATCTTCAAATTTTACCCGGTGATATTTCTTTAGAGGAAATGATTTCAAATGTGAAAGAAGGTTATTATATTGAAAAATGTTCATGGCTAAATCCAGATGAATTTTCAGGTTCTTTTGGAGCAGAAATAAGAAATGGATATTTCATCAAAAATGGTAGATTCTCGAATCCAATAAAAGGTGGAAATGTAAGCGGAAATGTCTTAGAAATGATAAAAAATTGTCAATTCATTTCAAAAGAAACTGAGTTTTCTTCAAATTCTCTTTTTCCATATATTGCATTTCCTAATCTGACAATCTCATTTTGAAATTAAATTCGAATTGAAATTCTCCAAAAGATGTTAAGAAAATTAATATTTAAAAAAACGTTTTTTGTATTATAAAAATAATCTCTAATAGCGAGAAATTATATTGAGATTGTATATTTTTGTATGATTTTAAAAATCGATTATTAAATTAAAATTAATTTGATGTTTAATGAAAGAATTATCCAAAAAAGTAAACTTAGCCCCCAGATCTCAGATACGGGAATTGTTTAACATCACAGCCGGCAGAAAAGATGTAATTAGTTTGGGAATAGGGCAACCTGATTTTACCACACCAGAACCAATTATCAAGGCAAATATAAAAGCATTAGAGGATGGAATCACAATGTATGCTCCAACTCGAGGGCAACCTGAGTTAATCGAATTAATTGCTAAAAAACTAAAAAGGGTAAATAATCTTGATGTTGGAACTGACAATGTAATTGTGACTAATGGTGGATCTCAAGCAATCACCTTTTCATTTGCTACTCTATTTAATCCGGGTGATGAATTAATTTTGAGTTCCCCTAATTTCATTTCTTATTTCTATTGTGGAATATTTTACGGGATTAAAGTGATTGAGTCCAAGAGAAAGGAAGATTTCAGTCCCAATATTGATGATATAAAGGATAAGATTACAGATAAAACAAAAGCGATTCTTATTAATTCTCCTAATAATCCAACTGGATACGTTTTGACTAAAAAAGAGATTGAAGATATTACTGATATTGTTATTGAAAATGATCTTTATTTGATTAGCGATGAAGCTTATGAAAACTATCTTTATGATGATGCCATACACATTAGTCCTGCATCATTAAATGGAATGCAAGAAAGAACAGTAACACTTAATGCCATGTCAAAGTTATTTTCAGCAACAGGTATCCGTCTGGGATATGTTGCAGCACCTACATATATTATTGACCTTATGGAAAAATATCAACAATATACTGTAGCTGGTACAAACCATGCCGCCCAATTCGGTTTTATCGCGGCTTTAAAAATGGATTCTCAATTCTTTGAAAAAATCTTAAAAGATTATAATGCTCGAAGATTGTTTTGCTATAAAAGATTAAGCGAAATGGGGTTTGATGTGGTGAAACCGAAAGGTGCCTTTTATATAATGCCTGGTATCTCAAATTTTAAAATTTCTTCAGATGATTTCTCAAAGAAAATTATTGAAGAAAAAGGGGTGGCAATAGTTCCCGGTTCTATTTTTGGAAGCTTTTCCGATGATAAATTAAGGATATCTTATGCTACTTCTTTGAAAAATCTTGAAATCGCTATGGACAGAATCGAAGATTTCACCAAATCTTTTTAAAAATTTAATATTATAGATTTTATTCAATAAGAAAATTATAAGAGTTAAACACAATTGAGGGAAGAATTAGAGAAATTATCTAAGGATGAATTAAATGAATATATTCTTTTGTTAACTCTTGAATCTTCATTACGGAGTTTTAAATTTGAGGCATAAGACAGGATTTTTTTCTAATTTATTAAATAATAAAAAAGATAAATTAAAAAGCCTTATTTAAAAATTTAATTTTTGGTTGAAAATTTACATTTTGAAAAAAAATAAATTCAATAATTATAGAAATGTATAGATAATATTGAAGAAAACCTCATCTAATTTATTGTGGTCCTTTATTAAAGGCCTATTTAAAATAAAAAGTTATACATTTGCATTTCTTAATTGAAATATCCTAATATAACAAGATATGACCGTAAATAGTGTAAAATTTTATATATTTAATAACATAAAATAATAATTGAACATGAAATGTGAAAGATTAACTATTGAAGGCAAAAATCTTGATACTCTAATTTATGATTTAAAAGAAAAATTTTCACCATCATATGTATACACATCCTACTCGGGAAATGTAATATTATTAGTTTTCGAAAAATTTTATTTTAGACAAAAATCTGATTTATCAGGGATTCTAATGATTGATTTTGAAAATGACAATAGATGTATGATAAATATAGTTGTTGCTGGTGGAAAATCTGGATTAATGAGATTAGATCCTTTCAGAGCAGAGAATTCCCAACTGAAGAGAATTCGAGAGTTTATCTATAAAATGGCGGATGATAAAAGATGGAGAATTATATGAAAATCCATAATAATAAGATTAAATAAAGGAACAAAAACTCTTGATATTGTTAAAATATTAAAATGCAGTTGTAATAAAAACCTTGCAATAAGTATTGATTATATATATTATTTTTATTATAACAATTATGGGATTTTTTTCCTTTCAATAGCAATTATATTAGTATCATATTATATCTATCAAAGATACAAAAGAACACTTTAATCCTTTTAGTTAATTTTTATTTTTTCCCTTTTTCTTCCAATAAATACTCAGAAGAAAATTGATTAAAAACATTATCAAGAAGGTTCCTAATATTAGTAATAAAATGTTATTGAAAATAAGTGCTTGTTCATAAATTAGTGTTAAATCTTCCAAATTTATAGGTGGATCAATAAGCGATAGATCACCAATCAAAGACCAAAAGAAAGCTCTAGGAATAGAGCCTATCAAAGTACCTAATGAATATTTCTTTGCATCCATATCTACTAATCCAGA
>JAHLWE010000434.1 GCA_019058135.1 Promethearchaeota archaeon
ATCTAAATATATCGGTGATATAATCCACAAAATTAAAGAATTTACTGATGAATATAAAGATCTGAAAGAATTCAAAAATATTATTAAACTTACCAATGATTATAAAAAACTTGTTTTTGAAAAAAGAGACATATTAGAAAAGGAAAAACTATTTTCCAAAACTTCTAAAAATATATCTCTACCATTATTTGAAATGTTTTACGATATAGGAAACCTTAAAAATATTGAAGACGCTAAAAAAAGATTAATATTAACCCCAAAATCAAGAATTATAGAATATTTTACAGATGAAAGAGATACAATTAGAAATCTAATTAATTCCACTGAAAAGTTATTTATTACTTCAGCGGTTTCCAAACTTGATGTAATCTGGAACACATTATTTCCTGAACTTAAAATCGGAGATAAATGTGGATATTTTGATTATCCTTCATTAAAACAACAATTCTTAACACCATATCAATTAACCACAGGAACATATAGAAAAGGAAGTTTATATAATCACAATAGAGGAACTTTCACAAAGTCATATAAACGACTAATTAAATTGACCAAATATATCCTACTAAAAGAACAAGATGATTATAATGATATTTTAATAGGTGGATATAAAATGTTTATGGTACCTTGTCTTGAGAATAATTTTAAAAGGGAAATGACAATTCCATATCTGTTAAATCCTACTATTAATATGATAAATGAAAGTATTATAATAGAAGACACCGAAACCTTTAAACCACCAGATAAGAAAATAAATATATATTATGAATGGTGGTTTAACGCTGAAGGTAAAAATTATTATCAACATTGTGATTTAGGAATTGTTTTTGGAGGATCAGATCGTCCAAAAGATTGGATAACCGCTATGAATAATCTTTTTTCACTTGATCTTGGATTACTTGAATTTTTATCAAGGGGAGATCAAATGATACAATTTATGGAAAGATTAAGAAGTATCTTATTTCCCAATATGAAAAAAATATATATTTTAACTGACTATGATTGTGGATATTTCGATGAATATAATTACTTTCATGAAATACCAGAAATAGAATATGGATTAATTATTAAAACAATTAAGGATTACGGTTCTTGTTCAGCTAAAGATATTTTAGAAAAATTTAAACATTTAAACACAAATATAAACTATTGGAAAAGAATTTTGAATAAATTAGTAGGATATAAATTAGTAAGGTGTAAAAAAGTTAAAAGTTCTTCGGGAGGAGTTGAACATATTTATTTTATTTAAGAATCTAAGAAGACCAAAGATCAAAAACGTCACTATATATATAGTGACAAAATTGATCTTTGGTTTTTCACAAAATTTAAACATATTAAAATTTATAATTTTACAATATATTATCTTAAAATTTCACGATCCAAAGCTAAGGATCTTTAAAAGATTTGTTTGAAATAAAATGTTAATAATCGATTCCCAAGAAAATGAATATATTTTCAATGGATCTTTCTTAAGGATCTGGTCTCATAGATCCAAAATCCCACTCTTCAAACTTAAGAATGTTCTTGGTGTTTATATTGAAAAAATATTTGAAATTTATGAAAATATATCATTAAAAGAAGTGTTGTCTTTAGCCAGAACAAGAATGTATCACCATATTAAAAAGAAACTTCAAGAACATCCACTTTCAAGAAAAGAACTTAGAGAATCAAAAGAATGGATCGAAAACTTGGGAGAAGTATCACCAATCAGAACTCCTGCACCTGCACCACTTCATGGATATTTGGGTATGAGATCGGAGAAACCAGAAATAATTGATAAAAGAAAATGTGTAATACTTGAAGGTTTTTTAATATATGAAGATTGTGATATTATTGAAGTTGATATAAAACTTCCATTGTTGAATTTTGAGGGTTACGTATCATTTTCTAAGAAAAGAATTGAAATATTTGGAGATCACGTATCATTTTCTAAGAAAAGAATTGAAATATTTGGAGATCCTTTAATGAGAAAAAATATAGAATGGATAACCAGATTTAAGATTTCTGAACAATATTTAAGAGAAACAATAGATCGGGTGGTATTGAATGGAAGTATTGAATAGAAATTTAATATGGAGATACTCCAGCCCTAAATTTAAGATTTAAGATTTAACAAAATATCATATTATCTATGTATGTTTTTAAAAAAGTAGAAAAATTTAATATTATAATAATCAATCTATTAGTTTTAAATTGATCAAGTTAAACTTGATCGATTTAAATTAATGATAATTATTTTAAATTAAACAAATAATTGGTGAATTATTAATTTTAATTATAAAAATATATATTTATTTTTATTAATAGAGTATATCTGAAGAGATGTGACCAAAATTCACTTACCTTCCTCTATAAAATTGATTTATTAAGACTTCTTAAATAAAATTATAAATACATCAAAATAATTTTATAAATATAAAATTGAAAAATAATTTAAATGGGAATAAAATGAGTAGAAGTGCTTATAATCTTAAAAAAGCAAGAAAGAAATTCAAACTTCAAATATTTTTTATAATTATATTTTTTATAGCAGTAAATATTTATTTTTACTTTTATCCAACAGATTTATTTTGGATAATAATAATATGGGTTGTTTTTGGAATTGCTATTTCTATTTTTATTTTTTTTAGATGGTTGGTTTTATATGGATAGTATCAGAAAAATATATAAAAGAACTAAAAAATGAGTGTATTTATATTAATACATTTTATTCCCAATCAAAATCATCTCCAAAATCATTTTCTTTTGTTGTTATTTCAAATTCTTCTTTTAGAATTCTATGTTTTTGTAAAGCTTCTATTATTTTTTTTATTTGAACTTTATTGTCTTCATTAATATAAAGTTCTTCTTCCAATTCATTATAATTAGATTCAATTTCCTTTTCTATTTCATCAAATTTATCATAGATCTCATTAATCTTTTCATTAACCTCTTTAAATTGTTCTTCTACATTACCAAAATTGTATGATCTTTGATCTCCCAACAATTTTTCTATATTTTTGATTTTGTCTTCTAACTCTTCAATGGACATTTTTAATCAGTCCTACTCTTATAAATAATCTCTAATATTCATGAATTTTCTTTTTTTCTTTTTATTTTGTTTATTATCTTGGATTTTATATTTCTCCATTTGTTTTTTTAGATTTTCATCACTTATTCTTACAAGTTCCTCTATTGTTGGGGGAACATAAGAGTGATCTTTTGGAAGACCTCTATAATCATAGTTTTTATAGAAAACATCTATATCAGCATAGACCGAATCTCTAAAATCTTTAAAAAGAATCCTTTTATCAATTAATTTATCTACACCTCTGGAAGCAGTGTTTATATCTATTTTTAAATCTTTAGCAACATATTCCTTAACCATTTTTATCCATTCACATTTTTCTTTACTTCTTCCAGAGTTAATGAATTTTATAGCACTATTTTTGATTCTTTCCCTTTCTTTATATTCTTTTACTTGTTTGTATCCTTTTCTCTGATCTTGTACATCTTCCATATATTCTAAAAGTGTTGCAGATTTCAATTCTATAATTTCTATATCATTTAATCTCAATATTATTTTTATCCATTCTTTTGTATTCCAATCTAAATTACTAAATTCTTCATTTTCCAATATTTTCTTTACTTTCTCCCAATCATTAGACATTTTTAATCATTTTCAAAAAACACATTTTCATAACTTCCATCTTTATTAAAAATTGGTGCTGGAAGATTATTTTTATTATTATATACTCCAACATAAAAAGACCACAATATATCAATCGTTTCATTAATGGATTTAGAAATATCTCTTTTATCTTTTTTAAGCCCTAAATCCTTACTATATTGGTCAATTATAAATAAAAACTCCTTAAAAGTCTCTCTTTTTTCCATTAATTTTGATGGGGATTTGCTTATTTCAGTAAAATAATCAATTTTATCTGGATAAAATTCTATAACTTTCATAAGTTCGTTCTCAAATTTTATAAATTTCGATGATTCATTTTTTGGATATGTCTTTAAATCACCGAGAACCACTTCTATATAAGAGTGGAACAATAGATTTTCAGCAAGAATTAATGGAGATAATATACATCCCATAAAAAAGAATCCTATTATATCAAAAAATGTAACTTTTTCACAATTATTACAACAAGGAATTAGTTTAAAATCTGTTTTAACATATCCACAACAATTTTCACAAACAAAATTACCACAATTCTCACATTCTACTAAATCATCTGAAACCTTTTTACATATACTACATTTTGATTTCTTTTTTAATTTCTCAATTCTTTTCTTATATTTTTCAGTCATTTTTAATCAATCCTTTAATTTCAAATCTGATTCATTTAAAAAAGTCTTGGAACATATATTTGCCACTTCTGTAATTATTGAATCAATCTGCTTTTCTAACTCTTTTTTCTCTTTATAAAAACCCTTCTCTTCTTTTAGATAAAAGTAGTCATCTAATAAACCCATTAGTTGTTCCATAATAGGTTTGATTTTTAAATATTTTTCTTTAGACATTTTTTTATCAATTCCTTTATTTTCCTAATTGTTATGTTTTTTTGTTTCAATTTTCAAATTTCTGTTTCAACATTTTTTATTTATCAATTCCAAACCATTCTTTATTTAAAATATTATACACTTCTTTAAGAGCTTTAAATTTTTCGGTTGCTTCTGGATCTTTTTTGTTTAAATCTGGATGTAATATTTTCGAAAAATGGAGATATGCTTGTTTAAGATCTTTAGAATGATAAATTGCAGCCATATCATTTTTTTTTCTTAGTTTTATTTTCAAATAATTATCCAGAAGTCTAAATATTATTTGATAATAATCAGGGAGATAAGTTGGTAATATATATGTTTGTTGATCTATTTCATTATTATTATTTCTTAATTCATTTAATGTTCCAATTTTGGTACAATCAATTTTTCCTTCTTTCCAAAGTTTTCTTATTTCACTGATTCTTGAAAAGGAACATCCAGAAGGGTTTATAGCATCTGAATTTACTATTTCTTTAAGTGAGTACTTTGCCATAAACATTAATCTTAATTTAGGCATGTTATATTCATATACTATGTTTGGCATCTTTCTTTTTTTATTTTAATTATCAATAATCGAAATGATTGTGGAACTGAAAAAAATAAAAATTATGATATAAATTCTATGTTCCAATCCCATTCTTCTTTATAATTTACAATTACTTTCTGGTTTGGTTTTACAGTTTTTAAAATACGTTCAATCATTCTGGCATCACCACCAAGAACAATTATATTTCCGTTTTCGTGTTTGAGAAATATTTCCCAGTAAGTTCCGTGAGTATTTAAAGGTTTTAGATATGTGGCAGTGTAAGTGGTGTATTTAGGTTTTCTTTCTTTACTCATTTTTTAATCAGTCCTCTTTAATTATGTGTAGTTCTTATATACTTAAATTTTGAATCTGAATTTGATATTATTTCCATTTTTGAAATATGTTCTTTTCCACAAAAAGGACATCTCCAGATATGATTTCCTGCTTCTGGACTTAGAAAATCCATTACTCTATGTAATCCCGTAGCTAAATATCTTGCCATTTCTTCACAATAATTAATTCTTAACTGGTAGTATCGTTCTCTATGAAAGGATCCTCCTTTGGTTGCTCTTAAATATTGTTTACTAATTGTTCCATGATTAATTTCTTTCTTTTCTTTACTCATTTTTCTCAACTCTTTTTTTATTTTTTTATATTTTTCTAATTTTATTTTAATGTAATAATTCCTATTGCAATTTTGTCCCATCCAACTTGTCCTATATGAAATTTATCTCCTTTTAGTCGTACTTCTATTAAATCTATTAAATCAGAATTAATTTTTTTACACATTAATTTTTTTACATGTTGGATAGCAACATTCAATTTTTGAAATATAAATAAGTCTGGTTTTTCTTTATTTTCATTAATTCTTAGAATATAGAAAGGTTCCTCACTCTTTACTTCAAAATATTCCATCTTTTTTATCTACCTCTTTTATTTTTTTAATATCCTTCTAATTTTTCAGATGCTTTTTTAAACACATTTTCAAATATTTCTTTAATCTCTTCTAATTTTTCAGATTCCCTAACAAATAAGTCTTCTATATCATCTTTAAACTCTTCAAAATTATCTATTATTTCTTTTGCTTCTTTATATTCATCCGTTTCTTTAAGACATTCTGACATTATTTTTTTTAATTTTTTAACTTTTTTGTCTCCTTTCTCTTTTGTTTTTTCTAAGAAATCCACCAGTTCAAACCAGTTTTTAAATATCGGTTGCATTGGCTTTTCTATTGAACCTTTATAATTCATCAATCCTTCTCTTTTTATTTCATATTTCTTAATATTTCTTAATCTGATCCAGCTTTCTTTTATACGAATTATTCTGTTAAATTCTTTCAGCTTTTTTTTACCAAATAATTCATCCCATTTGATATCAAACAGTTTTGGGTTTTCCTCTTTAAATTTATCTAATAATTCTTTCTTTCTATCCTCTAATATTTTATCTTCTTCATCTTTCATTGTTTCAAATTCTTCTTTAATTTCTTCAATACCAGCATCTAATAAATTAGTTATTTCTGACCTTGTATCATCCAATTCATTTTCGGTTATAATACTATCTTCTTTATCATTATAGATTTCCGTTATAAAATCTGGTTTTTTAGTAGATAACCGATTTAACACTGTTTTAACATTTTAATTTATAGTTTTATATGAATCAAAATAGTCCGTTTCATATTTATCTGCTATTTCATATTCACCTTCAGGTCCTATATAACGGATATAATCTTTTTTCTTAAAATCTTTTACCCTTAACAAATTCCACTTGCAATCTTTCATCAATTTTTCAAAATAATTAACAAAATCCCGAGCTTTACTTTTATACATATCTTCTTCTAATCGGTATGCTGTTAGACTATCCAATTCAGCTCTTTCTTCTGAACAAAAATCAATCCAACTACTATAAATTTTATGTTGTTCTTCCGATACATTAGTTTTATTAAGGAGATCTTGAGATAATTTAATCAAAGTGTCTTTGGTTTCTTGAATCCGTTCTTCTTTAGTTTTTTTTGGTTCTCCTTTTTTTGTTCTTCCTTTTTTTGGTTCTACTTCCCATAGTTCTTTTAAATCATCAAAATTTACTCCGATATATTCTAAGAACTCTGGATTAATCCCAATACTTGTTATATCAAAATATCTCTTCATATTGAAAAATATCCCTATTCCACTCATATCCAGATCATGCATACAGAAAGCATGAAAATTTCTTATTTCAGATAATTCAATAAGTAATTTAACTGCGGGTATGGTAGCTTGTTTTCCTAAATTAATACCGTAATAATTATATTTTTTTCCATATTCCCGAATAATGAGTTCTCTCATAAATGCTTTTAATGTTGATAGTTTCTCACAAATTATTAAAAAGAATGGGGTTCTACTTATTTTTTTTATTGTATCATTGTTAAGCAATGATGGAGGTCCCATATTTTTATCATAAACTTCTACAATTTCTTTTGAGAATACATTTAAATAATCTTGGGCAAATCCCCAATATTGATATATTTCTGGATCTTCTTCTTTTAATGTATTAAAAAGTTTTTTTAGATAATAATCAATCATACCTGTTTCCATATTTTTATACCGAGATTCTTTAGTTTTGCCTTTTGAATCTATTTCACCTCCCAATATTTTTCTAACAAGGTAAAATATTTCTCTTTTCCATAATTCTTTTGGAATTGGAAGATCCAATTGTTTGAATATGTAGTTGCGATTCAATAGTTTATTAACTTCTATTCCTGCTCTTATTTTTGTCTTTTCGGTGTGAAAGTGCATATATTTTACCTTTCTTTCTCGTTTTTCCTCAGGTATATCTTTCATATACTTCATAGGAAATTGCTCTGGAGATATATTTTTAACAATAACTTCTTTTGTGCCGATTGTACCTTTTTCTAACACTCCAGACATTTTATTTCACATCAAACAATTTTGATTCAGAATTCTTAATCAAATTTCCTCACTGTAAAGTATCGTAAATCGAATTTTAAAAGACTAAAAAAATTATCGAGAAAATAATTTTTCCTAAAAACCTCTTTATTTTCCATTTTTTTAAATTTCCTCCAACAAATGCTTATTTTCATAAAAATAGTTAATCATCTTCCGAACAAATTCAGATCTATTAACCGCAATTCCTTTTCTTAATTCTTCAAGTTTTTTAAGTTCATTTTCATTTATTGCAAAACTTACATTATTGGTCATTTTAATCAATTTTTAATTAATTATTTTAATAATTAAATGCTTCTAAGCATCTTATATTGATTTTCTTATTTATATTTTTGTTTTTCTTAAGGGAGATTTATCAATTTCTAATATGGATATATTAAATAATATAAATAAATGTTTTTGAATGATTTCATTAAGACTTCTTAATACTTAATATAAATTATATTAATCTGAAATCAAACTTAATAAAAAAGATATAAGTTTATAAAGAAAGATAAATATTATTAATATGAAATATATTAATGTGATAAAAATGAATAAAATAATTGAATTATTGTTAAAAGAAGAATTAACCGCTGAAGAAATATCGGAAAAATTAAATATGACAAAAAAGAATGTGTGGATTTATCTTAGTAATCTGAAGAATGATAAGAGAATAATAGTAGTTAATGATAAAAGACCGTATAAATACAGAGCAGTTAAACCGTTGGAATTGTTAAAACAACTATATGGAATCATGATTGAATATATGAAACCGATAAAACCATTAGAAGATACAAAAAAAGAAATATTAAAAACAATTGGAGGAATGATTTAAATGAATGAATTATTGAAAATGTTTGAAGAATTTGAAGAGGAACAAGAAATCCCCCAACGAAGCATTGATTTTCCCCTAGATAAGACAGATAAACAAATAATTGAAGAATCTATTAAGGCGCATCATGAAAAGAAAAAACCCACTACGGATAGAAAAATGAATAAAGTAAGATTAAAACAATATCTAATAAAACAGTTAAATGCTAATTTAGATAAATTTCCAATAGAATTTTTGCGATCTGAAAAAATAACTTATGGGTTGTATATTAATAGAAAGTCTTAATTTTTTTATTTTTTTTATATTATTTTAAAAAATCATTATAGATTTTGCGTTTAAGAAAGGAAAAAATTTATTCGAATAAAAATATATCATTAAAATAAAAAAAGTTTATTTAGATTTTTCTTTAGATTTTTCAACTTCTTTTCTTATTTGTACTAGAGCCTTAAGTTCTTTTCCTAAAAAATTATGGAGTTCTTTTGCAGCAAGTTCAGTCATTACTAATTCACATTGACATATGGTAGGTATTTCTAATTCTAAAAGATTCTTATCTATCTCATCTTGCTCTAAATTTTCATTCTGAGAAATTTTTTGACGTTCTAAAATAACACTGTTTGTATCTTCGTTATAAAAAGTAAGTCGAAAATCATAAGGATTTCTAAATCCTCCAATAGCTCCAGTAACATAAAATGTTTTAAAATCGGGAATTTTTTTAAAAATTCTATTCGGCTTATATAGCTTAAGTTTAACTTTTGCCATAAAAAGTCCTCCCTTTAACTTCTTCAATTAAATACGAAAAATCTCTATTTGTAATTGATCTTTGCCTTAAAACTTCTAAAGGAGGTATTCTTTCTTCAGATAGAAATATCCAACCAGAAACCATAGGTATCAAACCTTGAGCAGTCTCATTTTCTTTAGCAGGTATAATAGGTTCTATTTCAAAGAAGACATCACTAATTTCTTTTTCATTATAAATAAGATCTGAAATATCTTCATTTATTGAATTATATAATTCAATACCTGGTTTGTTTAGAAAATATTTTTTATTTTTAGTTTTTTCAAATAAATAATTTAAAGATTCGGAAGTTTCAGAAGTATTAAAATAAGAAGGTATTTTAACAGCCGTCTCTTTATTAAAAGCTCTTCTTATAAATAAGTAGACGACAAGTTTTTCTTTTAGATTTAAACGGTTATATATATGTGAATGTATTATTTTCAATTTATTTCTCTCTAAACTTATTTTTGGCGCATATTTTTGATTCAATTGGATTATCTTTAAATATTTTTTAACAGTAGTCCAATGAAAATTTAAATTACATAGATTTTTAAATTCGTTTATACTAAATTCTCTTTCTTCCTCTAAGAGATTTAAATTATGGATTAATGAAATCATGATACCTAAAGGATCTTTTTTCATTTTTAGATCATGTTTTTTTTTTCTTTTTCATTATAATGAAAATTTTTTAAGTATATATATATATTTGTTAAATTTTAAAATAAAAATTAAAAATTTTTTTATTATAATGAAATTTGAATTTATTTAAGTACCTCTTCGTAATTCATGATTAATATAGAAGGTATTTTTGCAATAATTACATTTAATAGGATAATTTTTATTTCCATAATGATTATCAATAAGAGTTTTTTCACAAATTAATTTTGTAGTCTCTTTATAACATGAACATTTTATAATAATTTTCGCATGAAATATGTCATTTAAAAATGCATATTTTATTATAAATTCATGATCATCTATAAAGAATTTGTGATTAGGTGGAGCAAGAAAGAGATTATATTTTTCTTTAAATTCCTTTAACTTATTTAAAATTAATTTATTTGGATCTTCAGAAAATGTAAAATTTTCATTAAAAATACGAATATAATCTTCTTTATTTTTAATACCTGCTAATAATTTAGACATTTTTTTACAAAAATTTAAATCAATTAGTTCTTGAGAAATTTTTCTTCCATAACCACTTAATGGACAAATCACATCATGAGATGGTCGATTTCTAGGGCGTTTATATTTTACTATATCATAATTATTTAATTCTCTGCAAATTAATTCAATATTTGGAAAAATCAATGGATTTAAGTTATATTCCCTTTTATTATTTAAAATACATATGAAATAAATTAGAGTAGAATCTATTTCGTATAATGCTTTTAGAGTATTAGCGTATTTAGAGTATGCAAAAGAAAACATTTTCTTATAAATTATTTTTATCTTATTAAGCTTTAATTGATTCTCATTAAAACATTTTTTGGTAGCTTCTTTAAATATTTTTAATTTCTTTCTATATTTTTTATGATTTTAAAAGAATTAGTTTAAAATAAAGTAGAAATTGATATTAAAAACTATAGAGAGATAATTTTTAATACAAATCAATAAATTTATCCTTAGTTTGGTATAAATTTTGAAATTTCAAAAAGAATTTTATTATGATACATCAAAATTCCAATTATTTGAAAAAAATCATATCAGAAACTGCGTTCTGCTCTCTTTAAAACTTTTTTTGATGTTAAACTTATCAGAAAAATAAAAAAAAAGATTTAATTTAAAATTCTTTTAATATTTCCAGATTACTTTTATATCTTTTCAGTGTTTCTTCCCATCCTGATGGTAAAAATTTGCTTTTTATACAGAACGTTCTTAACGGTGTTTCTTTATGTTCACCGCCATTTTTAGCGGGAGTTTTTAACCAATTTTCATATGTTTTCTTTACAATATCAGCCACAATCTTAGATGGCAATATCCAGAAATCTGGTAGATTATTGATCTCTTTTAATCTAACGAATGCGTAAAATAAATCATCTTCAATAAAATTTTCAGTTTTTTTACTCACTACGAATTCATTGATGTTTGGGTGTTGAGTCGTCTTTACTTGAATTTTTATTGTTTTATTTTTTGGATTAATTACTATTAAATCATAATATATAGTTCTTCCTAAAGTAACGGTTACTATGAACCCTTCTTTGGATAAGATATAGGCGATAAAATATTCGCCAGCATTTCCAATAATTTGTTTGGTCATCATTTTTTAATCACTCAATATTTGTCTTTTATGAAATTAAATTTCCCATTTTTTATATCCATCCCTTTTCCTTCATCTTTTCTAAGAATAAATTAAATTCCTCAGGTGTTAAAGTTAATGCGTATTGTCCAAATATCCAATCATTCTTTGGATCATTTAAATCATTGTAATAATAGCAAAATCTGAATTCCATTGAAATATTTTCTCTATACCATTTAATTTTTTGAATTAAGTATTTGTAAATTTTTTTCCCTGCTATATGTTCTAATTCTATTTCATCTAATATCTCCCCTGTATGCTTAGTTCCATCGGGGTATATAAATTCTGGTCTTTTCCTTTTATCAAATGGTTTTATTTCTTTATATGGTTTAAACATTTTTATTTGTCATCTTTTTTATTTTATTTCTATTTTAATTCACACGTCAGAAATTGACAATACTCTGAAAAAAAAATAAATTTTATTTGAAAATTAATCCTCTTCTTCTTCCTCATACTTATCTAATTCTCTCTTCATATGAACAGTTTCTACTTCTCTCTCCCTAATTTTTTCTTTTAATTCTTCCTTTCTTTTCTCTATGTCCTCTTTCTTGCTCTGAATCTTTTTAAGAACATCAACACATTTTTTCATTCGTTCTTCTACAAGTTCTTTTTTTTCTTGTTCTTTTAATTTCTCTACTTTATCATAAATTGACCATAAATGTTTTGGTGCTACACAACCAAGATCCTCATCTTTAACCCCTTTAATGATATCTGAAGGAGATGTATACTCTAAACCTTCTTTTATATCATCTTCCTCCAATCCTGACGTAATAAAATGCCTACCTGCATAAGGATTACGATATCTTACTCCTGATTTTAAATATCTTGAATTATCTCTTGGAATAAAAATAGGAACATATTCATAACCATCATGCCTACCTTCACTAATTGACTTCAGGAAATAATAATTTAATTCCTCTACTATCTCAAACAAATTATTGTATTTTAATTCCATATCCTGTAATTTCTTTTCCAATTCTAAAATTTTATTTTCCATTTTAATTCTTTTTTTTCTTTTAATTCCTATTTATTATAAATTAATAATAGTCTGAAAAAAATAAATATTCTTTTTTTTCTTTTGGTTTAAATTTCCAGACTCTTTTTTTCTCTTTTTATTTTATTTCTGGATGAACTTTATAATAATTAAACTCATCAATTGCTTTAGCGAACGGTTTAATTTTATTGTCCCATTTAATACCTTTAAAAATTTCTTTCATCTTAATTAAAAAATTAATATAATCTTCAGAACTTCCTTTATCTATTTTATATAATGTTCTTATTTTTGTATCCCACATAACAAACAAATTGGGATTTCTTAAAGCCATCAATTTTACAGTGCCTGTTATTTCAAGTCCTTTTATTGGTCTATAACTGTTATATATTGTTTTAATGTTTTCTTTCAATTCCGTATCATTAAAATCAGTTGTTTCAAATTTTAACCCATCTAATTTTTTAAAGATTTTCCCATTTATTTTTATCAATCTCCTAAATTCTTGTTCCTTAAAACTCGTTATTGCAATTTTGAATCTTACAATATTCCAAGTAGATAATAAGAGAATATATGCTTCATATTCATAATTATCTTTTAATAGATTTCTACAACTCTCCCAGATTGTTCCTCGAAGAGTTCCATTATTAATTGTTTTCTCTGTATTCTTTTGGATTGTTTCTTCAAAATCTTTTTGATCTACTTTAAACATTTTATTCACTTTTCTTTTTTATCTAATATTAATCCTGTTGTTTTTAAATTTTAATGAAAATTTATAAATATGTCAAATAATTTTATAATATAGAAGTAAAAACTTAAAAATAAAAAAAGAGGTAAAATAAATGGTAAAGAAACAAGTAGTTGATGTAGATTTTTATAGAGATGACAATTTACCATATCCATTATTAAAAGAAGCAGAAAGACAAGGGATTGAAATTAAGGAAGGGCTCATAGCCGTTATGACTATTATTAATTCTCCACTTAGTTATGAATTTATAATGATTGGAAAGACTCCTACCGATCTTAAAAAGTTTTATCATGATTTAGCCGCTGCAGATGATATCGATCTAAATGAAGTAGCTCAGAATCTTATGAAGTAGGAGATATAATTCAATTTGTTTGCTGTTGATGATATACCTCTCCGTTTTTTGATTGATCACACAATTTTTCATGATTATTTTCGTACTACTGATTATCCACATAGTGATGTGGCAGATTGGTTATTTCATTATATTCATTATAGAAATTCTTCTGTTCCAAATGAAAAAATAATTATTGTACCAAAAGTAATATTTGATAAAGTACAATTTGAATTTCCTATTTATCGTGGTATAGCTCATTCAGTTATTCAATCCCTTCGTAAAATAATAGAATTATTTCCAATTGATGATACTGATCCTGATTTATCAGTGATCAATGTTGCTAAAAGACTATTATCTAAAGATATTGTACCTATAATTGTTTCTTCTGTAAATGAGGAAAAATGGCTTGGTAGAATTCAAAGATGGGGTGTAAATATCGGTTTAGAAGGATTTACAGAGATAATGTCTGATAATAGAATCTATGATAAATTTCCTTGTATATTAATCGATACTAAAGAAGCAGAATCAAAAAGAATACTTGCTTATATACTTTCTAAATATGATTCCGAATATCAAGAAGTAATTCGATATATATCACTTTAATAAATTTTTTTATAATTTTGAAATTTTCAAAATTTTTTATTCAAATGATCATTTATTTAAATAGACCCCATATCAAAAAATGTCCGATATTAATTATTTTAATTTTTATTACAATTATTTAATAAAAAGCATATCACATTTTGCGTTGGATAATTGATTTAGAATTTTTATGATATAAATATCATTAAAATAAAAAAAAGATTATTTAGAATTTTTAAAATATTTTTCAAAAACTTCTTTTAATTTATCGGGGTTAAATTCTTTTCTCTCATCGGTTGGATCTTTAGTGCCATCATCAATACTACTAAAATATAGGGCTGATATAAATTCTTTCATAGATTTTATAGATTTCTGCATTTCTTTTATATCTTCTTTTAACTTTTCATTTTCATGTTCCATTTTAATGTATTTATTTTCCTTACCAAGTATCCCATCACATTTCCAACAATATATATTAAATTCAGAGTTATCAGCATTACAATTTTGACATTTTATTGTTTTGATTTTTTTAAGTTTTTCTTTCTTTATTTCTTCTTCAAGTAAAATCTCTCTAACATCGGAATCATCCAAATGAAAATAAATTTTAGGCATATTAGAATCTGCTCCCCACCCTGCAAATTTACGTAATTGTGCTTCATTTAATCTGGATTTTGCTAATTCAGTTAATCTGGAATGTCTGAATAAATGTGGATGTAATTTCTTCCCATTCCATATTTTCGGATATTTTTCAGTTAATTTTTTAGAAAGTCTAAGCAAATAAACATTATAGGCTGCTGGTCTTTTGTAATAAAAGATAATGTCCTCCGGTTCAAACACTTTTGCATTGAAGTATTCTTTTAAATATGGGGTGCTTTCAGTTAAAGGAATATTCCTTTTAGTTGTTTTAGAAGTATTGATGTATGCATTAGTATAATTTTGATTAAATTTAATATCTTTAAATCTAATATTTAACAGTTCATCAGATCTTAAAGCACCTTCATAATTAACCATAATCATTGTACGTAATTTAAGATTACTGTGTTTTAAAAGAAGTTCAAGTTCTTCCCTTGTTATTAAATCATTTTTATTTAATTCTTTTGATTTTGTCTTCATTAATGATGGAAGTAGTTCTACCAGATCATTTCTTTTTGAATATTTAAGATATGCACGAAATCTTATTATATAATTATTTTTTGTTGCATTGGATAATTCATTACTCCACCAATCACTTCTTAAAACTTTAAAGATATCATTTTTTGTCAAATTTTTTGGATTTTTTTTATTTGTGATTTCAAATAGTTGATTAATTGCAATTAAATGATTTCTGCGGGTGCTTAGTTCCAATGAATTTAATTTTGTTAGGTAGTATTCATCAATATTATTATCTTCTGTTTGAATCTGGTCTAAATATTTATCAATATCGGATTTTAAAATTTTAGAATTCATATTGTAATAATAGAAATTCTCATATATAAATTATTATCATTTTTGAAGAATTAATATAAAATCCTTTTCAAATCTAATTTCGTATTAAAGATATTATTAAAATCTTATATTTTTTAAAAAATTAGATAAAAAAATTATGAAAAAGAGTTTTATAATTGACTAATAATTTGTCGTAAATATTTTTCATTTAAAGCACCAATGATTACGCCATCTTTCATAACTTCATAACCTTCCAATTCTATATTATTATGAACTCTTTCACCGTTTTTATAAAAAATGAGATAAGGAACAGCCTGAATTCCAAAATTCATTGCAAATCCTTTATTCACATCAACATCTACAGAAACCACTTTTATTAGACCGTTATCTTCAAGGTTATGTAATATTGGGCTAATTACTTTACAAGGTCCACACCAAGTAGCTGTAAAATCTACAATAGTTATTCCTTCTTTAGCAATCTCATCATCTAAATTATCAATTTTTTCAGCCATCATTAGTAATATCTCAGTTTATTAGTTTTTTATTATTTCTATAGATTTAAAAATATAAAACTCATAATAAAATTTTAGATTATATTTTGTTAATAGGAAATTATTAAAGAATACAAAATTATTGAAATTAGACCATATAATGTATAAGAGAATGCATAAAATTAAAAAGCTCCAAAAAGGAAATTTTCATGATATTGAAGATATTATTTTAATAGAAAGACCGATCACAATTAAAATAAATGAAAATCCAGTTGTATCTATTATTTGTTTGCCTAAAGATCTTAAAGAATTAACGATTGGATTTTTATATACTACGGGATTTATTGATTCCACTAATGAAATAAAAAATATGGAAGTTAATTCTATAGAAAACGAGGTGTCAATTTTTATTGATGATTCAAATAAAGCTGCCATTGAAAACTTCAAATCCCTTACATATAACAGAATTATAAAAACATCTTGTGGTATCCCATCAATTTGGAGAGATTTAATTTTAAATTCTATTGATAAACCTGAAGAACAATTCAATGATATTAAACTTACTTCCGGTTTAATATTTAAAAGCATTATTAAAATGCAAAAAGAGACATCTTTATTTAAAGAAACGGGTGGATGTCATGGAGCAGCATTGTTTGATTTTCAAGGAAAATTATTAGAAATATTTGAAGATATTGGAAGGCATAATGCAATTGATAAAGTTATTGGGAGTGCTTTAATAAAAAATATTGAATTAAAAGAGACATTTCTCTGCTCAACTGGAAGATTAACTGGAGACTCAGTCTTGAAAGCAGCGAGAAGCAAAATACCCATTTTAGCCTCAATATCAGCCCCGATTGAATCTGGAATAAGAATTGCATTTAATTATAATATTACATTAATTGGATTTGTAAGGGGAAGCAAGATGAATATTTATACTCATCCAGATAGAATAGTTATATAATATTTGAACCATATTTATAATAAATTGCACACGTTCCTTCTGCTGAGACCATACAAGGACCCACAGGATTCATAGGGGTACAAATCTTTTTGAACAATTTACATTCATATGGATATATTTTTCCAGTCATAACTAAGTGGCAATTACAACCTGGTGGAATATCTATAGATTTTTCAATTTTAATATCAAATTTTTTATCCGCATCATATTTAGAATAAGAATCCTTAATTGCTAGACCACCATCAAGAATTCGACCAATACCTCTCCAAGGGGAAGACACTGAATCAAAAACATCAGTGATAACTTTTTGGGCAATTTTATTACCCTCAGATTTAACTACTCGTGTATATTCATTTTCTGTCTTATATTCTTTATTTTTTATTTGTTTCAATAACATCGCTAATGCCATGAGCACATCATTAGGTTCGAAACCCGCTACAACATTCGGGACGTGATATGCATCAGAAAACAATTGAAATGGTTTAGTTCCAATTATGGTAGCAACATGTCCGGGAGAGATAAAACCATCTATGTTTAATTGGTCAATTCCAATAAGTAATTCCAATGCAGCAGGAATGAGTTTATGGGCGCAAATTACTGAAAAATTTAATGGAGGATTGATTTTAATCTCATATCCAATCAATGGAACAGTTGTTTCAAATCCAATAGCAAAAAAAATAACTTCTTTATCGGGATTTTCTTTAGCAATTTTAACTGCATCATTTGGCCCATATACAATTCTTACATCTGCTCCCTGAGCTCTTAATTCTGCTAGAGAAAGATTAGTTGCAGGAACCCGGAGCATATCTCCAAAGGTTGTGATTATTGTATTTTCTCTTTTTCCAATCTCTATTGCTTTATCAATATCGGCTGCAGGACATACACATACAGGACATCCAGGACCGGAAATAATTTCAATTTCTTTAGGTAAGATTGAACGAATTCCATATTTAGAAATAGTATGTTCATGTGTTCCACACACATGCATCAGTTTAATTGGTTTATTAATTTTTCGGGCCAAATTGTTTATTATCTTAGTGATTTTTTCTGTAAATCCTTTATTTTTTAATATTTTTAATACTGGAATGCTGCAGAACCACTTTTTTTTTAATATTTCCTGAAATTAACATTTTAATATTATTATTACTTTAAATTTAAGGATGATTAAATATTCTCAAAAAGAAGAGAATTACAGAAATTCAGGGAAATTAGTTTTAAGAAATTCAATTGTTTTAAATTTTTGGGGGAAATCTTCTGCTAATAATTTATCTATTTTATTTTTCATAAAATTATACATTTCTTTAGAGTAATTATTAGCTAATAAAACAAAAATATTGTCTCTAATAAGATTGATAAAAAATTTAGGTACCATCTTCCAAGTCATTATGCCATTTATGAGATACTCTCTAATTTTGTGATATGTAAGAGGCATATCAGATCTCCTTCCAATTTTATTTTTTAATACTATTTTAGCAATATTTAACACATTTTCTTGTGTTTTATAGTGTACATCTATGCAATCTAATTCATTAGAAGGCTTTATTAATCTTGAAGCCATCTTTGGATTTTTCTTTGTGTTCCACCATTTTTTTAGTAAAAATTGAGTGCCATAAAGATTTTCATATTTGCTCATATTTGAATATATTTCAGTTCCAGGGTAATGTTCATATATGGAATAATTAGGTAAAATAAAATGTTTATTTTTAAATAATTTCACTAAATAGTCATTAGTTTCATTTATTGTTTGATATGTCTCTCCTGGATGACCATATAATATATTTATCGTATGATATATTTCATTCTCATCAAGTTTTTTGGAAATAACTTTCATTTTTTCTAAGTATTTGTATGGTTTTGGCGTTTTATTCATGCAAATTTTGAGTATTTTAGGAGAGCCACTTTCAAGACCAAATGTTAAACTAAATTTAAGTTGTTTCAAGAATGGAATTTCCTCATCAGGCTTAAATGTGTCAACTCTCAGCTCAGCCCAATAATATTGATCTGGTGCATATCGTAGTAATTTTTTATATAACTCGATACGATACTTAGGAGTCCCAAATAGTGGGTCCCAAATCCATACTTCATAAATTAAATTATCTCGATTATGAAATTGATTGTAAATATTAACTAATTCATTAAGTGCCTTGTTTATTGGCATCCTTCTCCAAGATCTGCTGGCTTTTGTTAATTTATTTTTTGGATCTTGACAAAAATTGCATGTAAACGGACATCCACGAGAAAGAAATACAGGGATCATAATACGATCGGAAGGAGTGGGATTTTTTACATAATCAAGTGATTCTGTATATGACCAATCAGTATTAATGAAATCTTCAATATTTAAGGGCTCACAATAAATAATCAATGGTGCTTTAAGGCGAAATGATTTTACATTTAACTTTTTTATTAGTTTACAAAGCTCTTTTTCTGCTTCACCAGAAAAAATGTAATTAAAAGGAGAATTAGTAAAAACAAAATCATTTGGTCTAATTGTTGGATGATATCCCCCTACAAAAATATATGCATTTGGATGTATATCTCTAATTTTTTTTGCTAGAAATAAACTAGTGATATAAAAAAAACTTGAGAAACAAGCGATTCCAAAATAGTCATAATCATTAAATTTATCTAAATATCTGGAAATCGTTTTATCTACACTATGGAGTTCGAATTTAAAAGATAGATCTAAAATATCGACATCTAAATCGACATTTTTTTTAATATATGAAGCTAAAATCAAAAGCTGAGTTGGCACTATCTTTATTTTACTTAGTTCAGAGGGATTAATTGGATTAATTAGAACCAGTTTTTTCCTCATTTTAATACAATAATTTTGTTCTTATTGAAATTTAAATAACTTCTTTAGGAGGGAAACTAACTTAAAAGTTTTTCTCTAATCTGTTATTTAAATTCCGAGAATTAATTGTTTTATTCCTAGATTTTGCATTTTTTATTAATAATTTTTTTTTATTGTTAATTTTCAAATAATAATATTTTTAACATATACGAGGAATGGACTCCCCTAAAGGCATATCTACGAATCTGGTTCCTCCAATTATTGTTTTTAAGAATACTTTTTTTTGTTCCTCCGATTTTACCTCTCCAATTATCCGGGCTTCTTTTCCAAGATTTGTAGTTTTAATTTTTTGTAGTACTGCATCAGCATAATTCGAATCTACGGCTATTAATGCTTTCCCTTCGCAAGCCATTTGCATTGGATCTAAACCTAAGATATCGCACACAGCATTAACCTCTTTCTTAATTGGTATTTTTTCTTCGTCGAGCCAAACGCTCATATTTGATTTGGAGCTCCATTCGTTTAGCGCGCTCGCGACGCCTCCACGAGTAGGATCTTTCATTGCATGAATATGATTTTGTTTAATATCTTCTTTAATTGCAAGATATATTTCTTTTAAATATGCAAGATCCGATTCTAAATTTGTCGATAAATTTAATCCTCCTCTTTTTGCCATTAAAGCAGCACCATGATCGCCGATTGAACCAGTAATTATAATTTTATCACCAGCCTTTAGATTATTATCATATATTTTTATATTCTTATTTTTAATCCCTATTCCAGAGGTTGCGATAATAATTTCATTCAACGTGGTTTTAGGCATAACTTTTGTATCACCAGCAATAATTGCAATATCGGCCTCTTTAGCAGTTTGATTAAAAGACTTAACAATTTTTCCTAATAAATCAAAGCTAAATCCTTCTTCAATAATATAAATTGAACTTAAAGCTAAAGGTTCAGCTCCCATCATTAAAATATCATTCACCGTTCCGCATATGCTTAATTTTCCAAGATCCCCTCCCGGGAAAAATAGAGGAAAAACAGTGTGTCCATCAGCAGTTATTACAATCTCTTTATCATAATTTTTTAAAGGAATTGTAGCTCCATCATCTAATTCTTCAACACCAATACCATTATTAACATTTTTTTGAGCAATCCCCTTTACTATGAATTCTATCAATTCCGATTGCAAGATTCCGCCTGAACCGTGAGCTATGCGTATTATTTTTGAGCCTTTTACGTCGCTTTCCATGAATAATATAATATTTAGAATGCATAAAAATTTAATTAAATTAAATTAAAATAAAATCTATCAATTCCGATTATTGAGAATAAATTAAAATTAATGCTACAGCTATTGAAGTGAAAAATATTAAAATCGAAATAAATATCACGGGAATTGTTCAAGGGGTTGGATTTAGGCCATTTTTATTTAATTTAGCTCGAAAATATGGATTTAAAGGATATATTTTAAATCGAGGTAATGCGGGAGTCCGTTTTGTTCTCACTGGAGAAGAAGAATTATTGGATAGATTTGTTGAGGATATTAAATTAAAAAAACCAAAGATTTCCTACGTTGAATCAATTTCGGTTAAAAAAATAGAGACTGATGAGGAATTTAAAGATTTAAAGATTCGAAAAAGTGAAAAAGGTCGTGGAATAAGTCTTACTCTTCCTCCAGACATTGCAATTTGTGATGATTGCGTGAATGATTTAAGAGATAAAAATAAAAAAAGATATTATATGTATCCTTTTGTTGCTTGTGCAGTCTGTGGTCCACGTTATACTACTGTTAATGCTTTACCTTACGATCGAGAGAGAAGTACTATGATTGAGTTTCCATTATGCAATGAAGGCGATTCATCATGCATTAAGGATTATAAAGATTTTAATAATAGACGATTTCATGCTCAAACTTTTGCTTGCGCAGTTTGTGGACCAAATTACCAGTTATATGATAAATCAAAAAAAAAAATTGAGACAAATTCCATAAAGGAAATCTTGGAAATCACAGCAAAAAGAATTAATAAAGGTGAAATTGCCGCAGTTAAAGGGATAGGAGGGGTTCATTTAATTTGTTTGGCTGAAGATAATAAAGTATTAGAAGAGCTAAGAAATAGAAAAAAAGAACGGAAATATAAACCCTTTGCTATTATGACCCCAAAATTAGAGATTCTTGAAAATTTTGTTGTAATCTCTGAGAACGAAAGAGAATTATTAAATTCTTTCAGAAAACCTATTGTTATTCTTGAAAGGAAAAAAAAACCTAATGAAGTAATACTCTCAAATCAAGTGGCTCCAGGTTTAAGTTCAATAGGTGTAATGTTACCTTATGCCGGGATTCATTATCTGCTTTTTGATTTTATAGGGCAAAAACCATTAATTTATACTAGCGGAAATGTATCAAATTTACCTATGGGAATAAGAAATGAAATGATTTTTGAGCAATTGAAAGGCCTTGCTGATTTTTTTCTTTTACATAATAGAACAATTTTCCAAAGATGTGATGATAGTGTTTTACGAGTTCATAATGATAAAGTTAAATTGATACGTCGATCTAAAGGATATATCCCAGCATATCTGCCACTGCCTTTTGAAGTTGAGATTTCAGGTGCTTTAGCAACAGGTCCTGAATTAAATGTAACCGGTGCAGTACTACGACGTAATAGAGTATTCCCAACTCAGCATATTGGGCATATTAAAAGTCTTGAAACTTTTAATTTTTTAAAAAATGCACTTTTTAATATAAAAAATCTATTGCAAATTGAAGATAAAGAAATTGAATTCATAGCATGTGATCTACATCCATCTTTTTATACAACAACATATGCTAAAGAACTTGCTGAAAAGTATGGGATTAATTATTTCCCAATTCAACATCATTTTGCTCATGTTTTGGGTTTAATGGCTGAAAATAAAATAACCCCAGATGAACAAATCATTGCAATTTCAGCAGATGGAGTAGGTTTTGGACCAGATAATAATGTATGGGGTGGAGAGATCTTATTATGTTCTTACAATGAATATCAAAGATTAGGTCATTTAGAATATCAACCCATGGTTGGAGGAGATCGATGTGCAAAATATCCAGGAAGAATGTTCGCCTCGATATTGTTAAATACTATAGGAGTCGAAGACTCTGAAAAGATATTTAAAAAAATTGGGTTGATAAATGATTTAGAATATAAAATTACTGAATTAGAGGGGATTATATCACAATTTAATAATTCTAGAGGAATTTTTCCCTCTAAAAATATTCCGTTAACTAGCGCTACCGGTAGAATTTTTGATGTTGTATCTTATTTATTAGGTGCATGTAATGTCAAAACATATCAAGGTGAGCCAGCTATTCGATTGGAAGGGTTAGCTTCTAAAGGAAATCCAAAGAATATACAACTCACTATAGATTATTCTAAAGAAAACGGACAATATATTATCAAGACCTCGGAAATAATTACTAATATTTTAAAATTGTTAGAAGATTCAAACAATAGAAGAGAAGATATC
>JAHLWE010000435.1 GCA_019058135.1 Promethearchaeota archaeon
ATATATAATATAAATATGAAATTTATATTACTAAAAAACCTTTTCAAGAATTTTGATATCAAACTTAAAATCATATATTACCTTATATAAACTATGAGTGATGAAATAAAACTATTAATTAATGAGAAAGAGATACCTATGAATCCTTTTGTTACAAAAATCATCAAAGATGTTAATTTAGCAATAATTAATAACCTACGAGAGATGCCAGATGTGGTTAAAAAAATAACTATTATTTTAGATTAGAAATAGTTTAACTAGAAAATCAGAGTTCTATGAAATCAGCGCAACGATATTTTATTAAGATGTATTATTTGGCTGATCATTATCTTGGATCTCAACGTCAAAAGGAAGAAAATACCATTGAAGGTATTTTAATAAAGAAACTTATTGATAAATCCTATATTGAAAATGAAAGCAAATCTGGTTTTGAAGCAGCAAGTCGAACAGATCGTTTTGTTTCTGCAAGAGGATCTGTGTTTTCTTTTATAACTCAGAAAAGTTTTTATCCTGAGGAATTAAATAGTGCTCTCCCGAATGATATAGGGTTATGGGCAGTTGCAAGAGTTCCAATAGATTATAAGCCAAGGCGGAATGCAATTTGTCGGCATTATAAATATATTTTTGAGTATCCAATATCCTATCTCATAAAAAAATCAGAATTCGAAATCGATTTGATTAAACAGGGATGTAATCTATTAAAAGGTAGTCATGATTTTGTTAATTTTGCTAAAAAAGATAAAGATAAAAATACAGTCAGAGATCTGGAGGATATTAAATTATCAATTATAAATGACTTTCTAATTTTGGATTTTTATAGCCAGAGTTTTTTAAGGCAACAAATACGAAAGATAATTAGAAAATTAGTTGAACTAGGAACTAAAAAAATAACATTTGATGAGTTTAAGACTCTATTCGATTCAATGAAATCATTTTCTTACAAGCCTTATTCTCCTAACGGTCTAGTTTTATGGGATATAATTTATCCAAAAGAGGTTAATTTTTTTGAAAATATAAAAGGCAAAGAGCGAATGTGCAATTTTTTCGAGCTAAAATATTATTATTCCCTATTTAGAACTAATTTTTTCAATATTCTAAAAGATGTATAATAATTGATAACATGAAATATAGTTGAATTTATAATCTCCTTTTTATTCCAAAAAAATTTTAATCTTTGGTAATTAAATATAGATATGTCTAACACGATATCTTTAGAAAAAATTAATTTTGAGAGACTTTTTTTCCCAAGAGCTGTTGGAATTGTGGGTGCATCACAAAACCCAGCAGGTGGAGGTTATTTTGTAAGAATCTTAAAAGATAAATTTCGAAGTCCAATTTATTTATTTAATCCTCGATTAAAAGGGCAAAAATTGTTTAGTATAAAAGTATATGGCTCAATTTTGGAAATTCCTGAATCAGAACCTATTGATTACGTAATCCTTGCTGTTCCAGCCAGATTATGTCCTAAATTACTAGAAGAAATTGGAAGAAAAGGAGTTCCATTTGTTACAATATTTTCATCAGGCTTTTCAGAAATTTTGAGAAAAGATCTTGAGAAAAATGTATTGGATATCGCAAAAAAATACAAAATAAGAATCTTAGGACCAAATTGTTTGGGACTATATAATCCAAGCAGCAACCTCTATATTAACGCTGTGCAATCAAAAAAAGCAGGAAATTTCTCAGCGATTTTTCAATCAGGTGGTCTTTGAGTAAATGTTAGTAATCTTGCTGTTTCCTATGGTTGTTTCATATCAAAATTAATTTCCCTATGTAATGCAATAGATTTAACTTATCCTGATTTTTTAGATTATTTTTTAACTGATAATAAAACAGCAATTATTGGATTGTATCTTGAAAATCTTAAATCTCAAAAGATTGGTCGTAGATTCTTAAATAGTGTTAAAAATTTAAATTTAAATCGGAAGTCTGTGATATTATGGAAAGTTGGTTATGGTGAAGCAACACAAAAAGCAATCATGTCGCAGACCGGTGGATTAGCGGGTAATAGTAAAATATTTCAAGCAGTTGCAAACCAAACTGGTTGTAGTTTAGTAAGTAGTTCAAAAGAACTTGCAGCATTGGCATCCGTTCTCTCTATAACGGAATTATACTTTTCCGAAATAATTTTGACCGAAAGGTATTTCTCTCCGAATATTAATTCGGTGGTGGCTTTATCTTCTTTATTGCATTTCAATAACAATACCAAATCTTCGATATTAAAGGCGACCTCTCCCCTTCGGTAGAAGTTGTATCCTTCCAATTTTAACTCTACTTCCATCAAACAAATTCTGGAAGGTGCCCTTATAAGACCAGAATTTTTGATGATGTCTTCCATATCACCATAAGTTTTGTTAAAAATACGAAAATCTTCGAATATAAGAAAATTCTTGGCACCATTCGAAAAATTAATAAGATTCATGTCGGGATCTACCGTCATTTTCGAGAATTGAGATAACCAAATTCTATATTTATTTTTTTTCCATTCCTTTCAAATTAAATTATTTTAAAGTAATGCAGACCGTAATCTGGACCACATACTATCAAAAGAATACCTGCAAA
>JAHLWE010000436.1 GCA_019058135.1 Promethearchaeota archaeon
CCGATTGTAAATAAATTTATTGGGAATCCGGAGCCATATGAAGTATCTATGGCAGATGTTAAGATTTTGGTGGAAGAGATTTTTCCTATTAATGATTCAATTAAGAAAGTTTTTGGGGATGAAAAAGATTTAGATTTGAATAAGATAAGACTCTCAGTCGGGGGGGAAAAAAATGATTATGTGTCTATCGAAGAATCTGATTTGACTATTAATAATGTTCATCCTACATTAAATGGTTTGATGGAATTTATACAAGAAAATCGTGAAAGTATTATTGGATTTTTAAATAGAGAGTATATAAATGAGGAAGGAAACGTTATATATTTAATTTGCCAAAAAAAGAACCTTTCCCCTAATATTTCATCAATTAAATTAAAATTATTATCAAGTATGCAACAGAGAGGATATTTTTTACAAGAAGAACATAAATACTATGGTATACAACTTTACGTTATAATTGAGGCAAAAAAATTTGATGATGAGTTATTATATCAATTCCTTCAAGAGCTTGGAATAAATTGGGAGATGATATATTTCAGAAGGAAATTGTCATTGTTCGATTGGACTGGTATAGAATGTGAAAGAAATTCAGACAATTTAAAAGGTTATATACGAGCGAAATATGAAAACCTAAACTATTTTGATATAAATAATATTACCCGAATCGTTGTAAAAAACCAATTATCTTTCAAGGTTGCCGATAAAATTGCATCTCTTCTGTATGGAATAAAAAGAGAGAGAGCAAATCAATATGGAGATGAGGAATATTCTACTACTCTGAAAAAGGCAGAAATTGTCGCAGCAACCAAGCTTGCATGTGCTTATCTCGGAGTTAAGAAGGAAATAATAATTGATAAAGATATTTCTCTTTTTGATGTGCAAAAGTATGAGGAAGAACTCACAAATATTTAATCTTTTTCTACTAAATTTATCGATACAGCATTTTTTTCTGCATAATTTCTGGCTTCAATTTCATCCTTGAATATTTTTACTACTTCAAACTCGAAAAATCGTCTTTTTCCATTCCTTACTAATTCAATAATGGGACTTGTAATTTTTCTCTCTTTAAAATAAATTTTTAATAAGCAGATATTTTTTTCCTTTGACATCTCTTTGCACTTCTCACACCGTAAAGGTCCCCTTGCACAGTGAGGAATACTTATTTTTCGTATAACTAAATCCGTTTTCATTTTAAATTCATCAAATAATTAAGAATCATAATAATCAATTTAAAACATTTTTTTATTGAAATAAGAATCTATATAAAAGTAAAAGACAAATAGATAGAAAAAGCTAAAGATTTCTGAGATTATTAATTTGAAGCAACTAAAATTTGGAAATTATTATAATAAAGTTTTAGGCAGTTGGATTGGTAGAGTTGCGGGAGACCATGTCGGTGCTCCAATTGAGTTTAAACCTTATGATTTCATTATGCAAAAATATGGAACAATAGTCTCTTATTTAAAACCTGTTGATGTTAATTATGTCAATGATGATGAAATGTATGAAATATGTGCTCTTATTGCGTTGGAGAAGCATGGACTTGGTATTTCTTCAAAAGACATTGCAAAAGAATGGGTTGATCGTCTATATAATCAAAATTTCACAGCAGAAAGAGTTGCTTTAAAAAATTTGAGAAAAGGAATCGAGCCACCCGACTCAGGAATTACAAAAAACATTTGGTATGATGCTATTGGAGCACAAATGAGAGCAGATATTTGGGGGCAAATATGTCCTGGTTGTCCAAGGATGGCTAAATATTATGCAGAAATTGATGGATCTATTTCACACTCCGGAATTGGTATTGATGGGGAAGTATATGTAGCGATACTAATTTCTAATGCTTTTTTTGAAAAAGATATTAGAAAAAATATTCATAATTCAATAAAATTCCTTCCCATGAGAGAAGAAAGTCGATATACAGATATGATTTTTAAAGCAATTGAATTATATGATGAAAATCCAAATGATTTTCGTAAAGCAAGAGAGAAATTAATGGAATATTGGAATATTATAAGAGCAGAATTAGTACAAAAAGCTAACGTTAGAAGAAAGAGGGAATTCTTAAATCATGAGATATTATCAGGAGTTCATGTTTTACCTAATGCAGGTTTTATAATTTTTTCATTATTATATGGTGCCCATGATAAAGAAGATTCCCTTGGACGTTCAATTTGTATCGCAGCAATGCTTGGTTTGGACACAGATTGTAATTGTGGCAATGTAGGGGCGATTGTTGGGGCTCAAATTGGCGCAGAAATGATAAAATCGAAGTGGAGAGAGCCATTAAAAGATACTTTTAATACTTATGTTAAAGATTATGAACATTGGAAAATTTCAGAATTAGCATCCAGAATTGCAAAAATTGGTAAGCAAATATGTGAAACCAAATGCAAGGATATTGTTAATATTATCTAATTTTAATTTCTGTTATGTCTAATATAAACTATTTTATTTAACTAAATCATTTCGAATATAAGGATTATTTTTCTTATTCTTGATTTTTTTAATCTAACTTTTTTGAAAAAAATGAGGGCTCCTTTAATAAAATCTCTCAAATTTGATTTTTTGATTAATTCTTTTATACAATGTTGTTATAATCGTTAATGTCATCTTTAATAAATTGGAAGTATTGAGACAACATTTTAATTTAAAGCAGAACCTTTCAATTAAGTAGATATAAAATTGAATAATTTGATGATGAAGAATTTATAAATTTTAAATATTTTCTATATTAGAATATTTTTCAATATCCTCTGAACACAATCATTAAAAATAATAGTTCCCATTCTCTTATAACCTTCTACAGAAAAATGTAATCCATCTCCCACATCATATTTTTTATCTAGACCTTTATTACTGAGCATTCCATTGAATAAATCTGCGTATAAAATATTATTTTCTTGAAAATATTGGCACAATTCAGTGTTTAAATTATATTTTTTGTTCATATAAATCTCATCTAGATTCTCCATTACGATAGGAGGTATAGTCGTACCAATATTAATAATCCCAATATCTTTCGTCATTTTATGAAGAATCTTTATATTTTTAAGTATTCCTTCAACTCTTAACCCCCATCCTAAATCATTAGTTCCTATCTCAATTATACAATAATCAGGTTTTGGTTTATATTTCAATACGTCTCTTTTAACCCTGCGCAATAGATCTCCTGTTAATTCGCCTGCAATTCCCTTATTAATAAATTGTAAATCAAGGTTTATTTCCCTTCTTTTGTTTTGTGCTTGTTCTTGAACATATTCTTGACACAATTCATTTAACCAATATAAATATTGAGATTTCACATTTGGATAAGATCCAGTAAATTGGGGATCATAACCTGGAAAACCAGAAGTTAAAGAATCTCCAAAACATAGAAAAATCATAATTAATAAAATTATAATGTTGAAAAGCTTTAAAATTCTTATAGATAATTTAATATTTATTTAATTTGGGAGTATAGTCTAGTATGGATAGGGCGCCAGCTTGCGGAATATCATAGTAATATTGCTAAATATTGCAAATAGCTGGAAATCGAGGGTTCAAATCCCCCTACTCCCATTTTTTTCTTTTCTTTTTTAATAGACTTTTATAAAATAATTGAAAAGTACGTAACCTTCTTTCAATTTCCCTCGCATTTAAAAAAAGATATTTATTATAGAGAATGTTTAATTCATCTCTACTTACATCATTAAATGCAAATTGGATATTTTTAAAAGCTTTTACCTGCCTCATATTAAAAAAAGGTTTTAAGATGGGAATTAATAATTCCGATAAATTATCTTTTTTCTCAGATAATTTTGAAAGATTTCCGTTTAATTTAAAGAATGAATTGATTAAAAAAAACATATGGAAAAGGTTTGCAATGAATAAATACTTCATTAGGAAAAATAATTGTTCAATATTTGATATTGAAAAAGAAATAAATAATTTACACCCAATCTTTGTTAAATTAGTATTTTCATCAATACCCATATCGATATAATCTAACTTTAATAGATAATCTTTCAAACCGGGATTTTTTTCCTCATCAAAAAGAGCCCAATATTCTTGAAATCCTTCTATAATGAAAATGTCGTTTTTGTAATTTACTGAAGTATAGTATAACTTCCCAGTTTTAATATTTATTCCATTTTGAACGGGAATTGAACTTTTAGTCCAAGATTCTTCAGCAAACATAATCGAATAAGTTTTAAATGCATCTAGAGCCTCTTTAAATAATTCTGAATAGTTATTAATTTGTAATTTATATTTTTGCAAATAAGATAATTCTTTTTGAATTGTTTCAATCAATGTAATATATACACACATAAAATTCTGGCGATAATTGTTAAGAGTTTCGATAGCTTTTACTTCCTCTTCTAAAGTAATTATATTTTTTTTTTGGAGAGTTTCAATTGAGAAGTTTTCTTGATCTTTTCTTTCATATATATTATCAATAAAATGGAACTTTATTGGTGTTTTAATATACGGCGTCGATAGAATGATTTTTTCTTTCATTTCGGGAAATTTAATTATAATTTTTTTAATTTGTTGTGCAATTAAATTTAGTCTTTCTCTATTTTTCTTATCAATTTTCCGAGTATCGATTAAAGGTTCATTTTTTTTTGAATTATTGATAAGAGTATCGTTGATGTAGTAAAATTTTCTTGTAAAATAAACACCATCCTCGTAATATTTTAAATTTTTTAGACTTTTCTTTTCCCATTTAATTAGGAATGGGTCTGGAATTATTATGTCAATTTGTTTAGTTCTAATTAGATCCATAAGTATTTCTATAAATTCAGCTTCTGAAATAGGACTCTCAACGTTTGGATGACAACAAATTTTATGTGCCCAAATATATAGTATTGCACCCAATCGATTATGAGACTTAATTTCATTGATAATACTTTTTTTAATTTCCGCTTTTAGCATTAATATTAAATTCTAATAGAATCTATTTAAAAATAACTTAAAATCAAGATATGAATTAAATTTTAATCTAAGATCTCATAATTTCTTGAAATATTATGAAGAAAATTAAAAATCCTATTAAATTTAAAATTAATAATTTTAAGTAAATTTATAGGAGATTTTAAACTCTCAACATAAAATAGTGATGGAATGACATGCTTCTTTATTGGGATTATCGTTCATGAGATAAGCCATTATATTATGAGTTTCTTAACCTATATTAAGGTAATTAAAGCAGAGATTTTGCCTACCACAGGAGAACAAGGAAAATTATCAGGAAGCATTTCAATTGAGGAAATAAATTTTTTTCAGCCCCTCCTGGTCTCGTTTGCATCTTTATTTATTGGAACCTATATCATCGGCTTTATTCTTATCTATATATTCAGTCCTGCTGTTAATTACACAATTGCTATAATCTTAATTTATATCGGAATTTCAATTTAGTCAATGCTCAATCCCAGTATTGAAGATCTAAGAATGATTAGCAGAGCATTACAGATGACTAATAAAAGTTATTCGATGATTCAATTAATAATTCTTTCTGTAGCGATATCAATCTCCTATTATATAATTAACCTTTACGATATTGTTGTGTATGACCTATTAATGACGTTTTTCTTTCTCTCAATGTTTTTCTACTATGTAATAAAATATTTTGGATGTGGATTGAATTATATGTTCCATAAAGTAAGAATATCACGCAGAAAAAGTAAAGATTTAAAATAAAAAACGAGGGTAAAACATTTCTTTCTTTTATTTGTTCGTCAAGATTTAGCTTGTTATATCTTACAATTCTTAATATGCTATTATTATTACCTGTATTATTTTTAGATTGTATATATTTATTGAAAAAGAATTGGATGGATATAAAATTCAGTGATGGAGGAATAAATTTCTAATTTATTTATAATCTTAATCATGAAATTATAAGGAATATACTTTAAAATTACATTTATATCAATAACATTCATTACACCCTTGTACACCAAAATCCTATATTTATTTTTTCTATTCCTTTCAAATTAAATTATTTTAAAGTAATGCAGACCGTAATCTGGACCACATACTATCAAAAGAATACCTGCAAAGATAAGAAATTTTGCACCATTCATTTTAAAATAATTTTTACCTAATAAACAAACTATTCCGAAAACTCCCAGTAATAAACCTAACATGGAGCCAAAAGCACGCGCAAAATCCAATAGATCTCCAAATGTATTAGGCAATTCATTAAAAAAAACTTCTAAAAGACAAAATTGCTAAAGAGTTAAAAATTGATCCTAAAAAATTAGACCACATTAAAGTTGTGCTTTTTGATTATACTAGTTGGTTACACAAAA
>JAHLWE010000437.1 GCA_019058135.1 Promethearchaeota archaeon
GAGGATTGAAAACTTTTCTGAGGATTCACTTTTTTCTATTTTTGACAATTTGAGGATAACCTGTCCCTCGTTCGCAATTTCCTTTTTATCCATTTTTCTAAAACAAAAATTCATATATTCAATAAATAGCAACATTAACTCGTAATCGTTTTTTAATGGGTCTATCTCATGATCCTCGCTTTCACCGGAATATTTCTTGATAAGAATTACTAGAAAGAATTTCATTGTCTTGTTTAATTTACTAAAAACAATCTTCTGCTTTATGAACAATGTAGAGAAAAAGTTCATGAAGATTGAGATTAACAATCCAAATGCAATTATGATCCATAAAGATTGTAAAATTCCCGGAACAAAAGGATACACAATTATCGTGATTAAAATTGATTCGATTGTTGTAAGAATTGCGAATTTTACCAATTTTTTTAATGCGTAATTACTATAATTAACGAATTTCTTAAATTTTTGTAGTGTATAGTTTGAAGGTTTAAAAGTAATTTTAGAAACGTTTTTTTCGAACCGAATTATCTGTCTAAAGTCAATTTTAATGGATTCTATTGGAAGGTAGATAAATCCAGTTAAAATCATCACTAACCCTGAAAAGAAAAGTAAATATAGATTGTCTTGAAATAACGGAACAATTACAATTAATAAAATTATAAAAAAAATTAAAATAACACAAAAGAATACTAATAAGGTATTAAATAATATCATAAAAATTGCTATTTTTTTATCCCATGCTTTTTTATCCTTTTCGTATCCTTCTTTTATTAATTTGAAAAGCCCCATATTTTTCTAGCCTATTTTCAACTTATTAAATTATGCCATTTCGAATAAATGTGAATAATTCATTACCTTTTATTAATACAAAATTAAATTATTTTGATAAATTCAAACAAATAAAATATTACCCAACTATTCTCCTTCTATTTAATTTACTTTTTATTGCTTTTGATAATTCTACTTCTAAATGATTATAAATATTAATCAAACGCTATAGAAGATTTCAATACTTTATTTTATTGATCATAATTATGAAATATCAATATGAAAGGCAAGAAATGTTAAGAAAAATTCCTTCAAATCATCTTTGGGATGTTTAAATTTAAAACTAAAAACATTCTCTTTCTTTAGAAAACTGCTTTCAAATTCGTGTCCTTTAATATAATTATCATGATTTCTAGCAAGATTTTTAATTTTTTCTAAGATCTTGGAAAAGCTCTCGTCTTTCCCCTTATGAAAAATAATAATAGCAGTCTTTGTATCGTGCCATGTAATGTATTTGAATAATTGATTAATTCCTTTTTCAATATATTTTGTTCCATTCCAGATTTTGCATTCTGCGATAAAAGCGTGTTTCTTCTCATATCTCACTAAAATATCAGCAGCTCCTTTTCCGTTAAAAGTTTCTCCAGTCGTTTCACCCTCAAAAAAAGCGTTTAACATTACTAAAAAAAAATTTCTTATATCTGGTTCGCTTAAATTCTTAAAAGTTGAAGGCGTCCTTTCCATTGCGATTGACATCTGAGAACATATAACCAAAATTTCTTCGTACATTTGTAAAGCAATAACGGGATCTGATATGTTATGTCTCTCTATTGGTTTAGGTGGCTTGATTATTAATTTTTTACGAACAATAGGTATTTCAGGCGGAGTTTTTTCTCTTTTCTTAAGAGGAATTTTTATGGCTTCAGTCAATTTTTGGAATTTCGTAAAAGTCTTTTTTACTTGAACAATTCGACTTTTCACTATGCGTTCTAATTGTTTATTATACGTTTGGATATTATTATTTAAATTTTGAATATTTCCCAATACTAACTGCTTTACATATTCAATCTCGTAATTCATTTGAGATTCTTCAATAGAAATATAAAATTCTAATTCGATACAAATTTTATTGTGCTTTCCATCACCTGAACCCTCAATATAAACATTAATGTTATCTAGATGTATAAATGGGTTTGGGCGATATGCAAATAATTCTCTATCACCGTAAAAAGGAATTTCAACTACAATTTTTATTTTTTTCTCCCGATTTTTCTTAATGAGTTTAGTAGAAGCTTTTTCTTCTCCTAATTTTATCTCGGTTAGTTTATATTTATTTAATAAATAATCATAAAGTTCTTGTTCATCAATTTCGACGGCATATTTATCATCAATTTCTTTTAGTAAAGCATCTCTATTTGTATTAAAATAATCATCAATGCCTGTTGCTCCAAATATCGAAAATCTCATTATTCTTCTTTAATAAATAGAAAATATTTATTTTAACTACAAAACTATTAGGTTTTTATCCTTAATTTAGTTGCTATTTTTCTCATTGTTTAATGGTTTTTATTTTTTACTTTTTTAAAAAAATTTGACTGACTATCAGATAGTCATAGAAAAAGTCAGATAGTGAATTCAGATAGTTATAGAAAAAGACTATTAAAAATGTATGGATAGTCAGCCGAAGAAAAGATTTAATTACTTTAATCTAGTTTTATTAAAGTTTCCAATTCTCTTTTCCATCGATCAAATTTATAATAAAAATTCAAATTATATTCTTCAGCAAATAATAACGAAAAAGATTGTAAAGGTTTTATTTCTCTTGGTTAAAAGTTATCTAAATAGGAGATTATTTAATAATTACTATTTTTTAAGTTGAATTTATATTTTATATATATTAGTAAAAAGATATTTATAAAATGAGATTTAAAAGATAATGAATTCTAATTATTTAGAAAAAAAACTCGAAATCCTTAAAAAGGAAGCAGAAGATATTGAA
>JAHLWE010000034.1 GCA_019058135.1 Promethearchaeota archaeon
CAAAAACTTGAATTTGACCTAATTAAAATAATTAAACATCAATGCGGTTCGAATAAATTCAATGTTTCATTTAATCTACAACCATCTATTGAAAACAATAATCCTGATATATTTAACGAAATTTTAAATGATTTAAGAATAGGTATTGAGGTTCCATTTTTCTTTAATGGAGATCCCAAACAATTTAAATACATTTTTAATAAAGATGAGTTAAAAATCTTAAAAAATGATTCAAAAACTGATTTCACTAAAGTAAGGACCTTCCAAAAATGTAATTTCTTTAGTGCCTATGATCAAACATCCGACTTAACATTTTCAATAAAAGTTTTGAGAAATGCACAAAATGCTAATATGGGAAAATATTCAATAAAAACATTTTCAAGAACGAATACTGGATATCAAAAAATATTTCAAGGCTTAAATCTCATAGTAACTAATAGTTTAGTCGATTTTGAGCTGGAATTTTCAGTAATTTAATCAATTATATTACATTTTTGTCTTAAAGACCGACGAAAATTTATATATCTTTTAAATAGAAGTAATGTTAAGAATTAAATAATAATATAATTCATTTATATTAGAAGGTTTATTTAATTATGAACCCGCCCCTCAACGAAACAGATGGAAAATATAAAATCAAACATAATAATAAAAATTCTCACACTCCAGATTGGGGTTTTGGCTCTAAATCTCAAAAAAAAAGACGTAAAATAAAAAGAAATTAAAAATTTATCTTATTCCTTATTTTTTACTTTTTTACTTTTCTCAAAGTTTCAAATGAACCATACCCATTTTTATTATCATCTAATTGGTAATCAGCGAAAGATTGAATAAGGATAGATTGGTTACCCTCATTATCTTTAAAGGGAACTGGAATAATTGGCCCCACACGTGCTTTCAGAATATGTTTATTATTTAAAGCGTCAATTAATTCAAGTTCTGAACTAATTGGGAATATATTATCTTCACGAAATTGTTGATCAAGAATTCGAATCGTTTTTAATGGAATATTTTGCCCATCTTTAAAAAGAAAACCACCTGCAGATAATCTGCCATCATCAGCTATAATAACTGCCGGGTTTATCGCTAAACTTTCATTAAACCACACAACATAGTACAACCAATTTCCCACAACAGTCCAATCTCTAATACCGTAGGTATGATCTCGTTGCCCGAGAGTATTTCGAATAGGATATTTTTTTTCACCAACCTGAATCTCCCCAGAGATCTTGGCAATCTGCTCCCAATGTTTATCTCCCGCCTTTTTTCCAAGCTCTAACGACTCGGGGGTCATATTCTCACTATATTCATACACATCATTAATTGGATCAAAATTGAGATTTATCTTTACTTTATGAGCTCCCGCTATTAATTTTGGTTGTTCCCTAACTTTCGGCAAATCTTCTGGATTCTTGACCATAATCATATTTCCATTAAATTCATATTTCCATTTTCCATCGGGTTGACATATATGAGCCATACCACCTACTTTAAATGGAGTTGAATATTCTTTAATGCTCTCAATTTGATGATATCCAGCAGCTGAACCATCCGGCAGAAAAAGAAATAAAAATGTCATTCCCTCTGGTTTATTTGGCTTGAATCCGATTCGACTCATTCCGCCTAAATTTATTTCTTTATCATAAAATACAAAATAAAATGATTCATTCCAGTTAGAATCAGTAGTTTTACATTTATGAGTGATTGGTTCTATTTTTCTTCACCTTATTTAACCATAATTTTATTTTTTTAGGAAAAAAATAAGTTAAAAACAATTCCCGAAGTTAAGAATATCTATTTTGATATTACGTCTAAACCCCCGGCAACTATTGATAGATACCGATCTTTATTTTAATGCCGCCTCTTTTGTAATGATTTTATTAAAAGGCATCTCTTCATCTGGTTTTCTGGAAAGTTTTTTCGAACCACCATGAATTATAACGAATATCAGATAAATTACGATCAATACTGCACCAACAATGAAAAATACCATCATAGGTATTAATCCTAATATCGAAACAACTAATACGCTACCAAAATTAAAACAGAAATGAATCAGTACTGTAATGATTAAACTACCATTAGTATTATTATACGCCCAAGTCATTATAATAGTTATAGAAACAACTAGAACCGCGTATATTGGAAATGGGATTCCAATTTGCGAAGAATCAGGTAAAAAATACAATGGTAAATGCCAAAACGTCCAAATTATTCCTAAAATAAGACTAGCTACAAGTGCATTATATTTTGATTCAAGCCTTGGTAGAGCAAAGCCTCGCCAACCTGCTTCTTCACTTAAGGGGCCAGAGAAAAACCCAAATACCACATAGGAAATGATAACTTGAAAGGTTAAACTTGGGTCAATTCCCGGTGCCTCTCCTCCAAAAATAAAATAAAAAATCCCAGCAATAAGTGGCGCGATGAGAAATAAAGAGGCTGCAAAATACCAAATTAGTCCAACTTTCCAAATAGAAAAACCTTTTAATAAGGTCTTAATTCCCGTCCTTCCATTAATGATACCAGTTACGGTTATAGCTGAAATGGTGGGACTAAAAACCATCAAAATCCACAATATAAATCCTGGGACATTAAAACTAAAGACCCCAAAACTAGGAATACTAAAAATTAATTGAATAGTAACTGTAATGATCATTATAGCAAAGCTTATTATAAAATAAAAAGTGAGGGGATAGTTTTTTATTAATTCTCGAGACAAGTAAATTCACAGTTTTGATTATTAACTAAAGAAACTTATTTAATAAATATTTTTTTTCTAATAATTTAATTCATTTTTTTAAGGTTATTTTTGAAGTGTAATCGAGCCATTATTACCATTAATTGTGACAACTTGACCTGTTTGGAAAAGTTGACATGCATTTGGAATATTTGTTACGGCTGGAATGCCATATTCCCTCGATATAACTGCTCCATGGGAAAGAATACCGCCTGTTTCTGTGATTAAACCTGCAATTTTCGAAAAAATGGGGGTCCAACCAGGGTCTGTTCGAGGAACTACGAGAATTTCACCTGCTTTAACACTTGGGATATCCTCAATCTTAGTTAATACACGTACAGGAGCAGTATTAATTCCTTGACTTGCGGGAATTCCTCGAAATGAATTACTTTCTTTTGTAAATTGAGTTGGATCGTTGAATTCCTGCGAACCTTCGATGAATTTTGGTGGTATGATGTTTTCATATTTTAAAAATTCTTCATATCGTTTTTTGACTAAAGTTGAGATTTTACTAACTTCTTTGTTGCCTAAATCCTTAAAAGCTAATTTCTTAATTTCTTTTTTATGTAAAAAGAAAATCTCTATTGGATCTTGTAATTTTCCCTGACGTGTGAATTGTTCTCCAATTTCCAAGAATATATATCGATTCCTTGTAATCCACCGATCCAAATTATATCGTTGATTTTCGCGAAATATGATATATCTGCGGGCAAACTTTAAAATTATTGAAAATATTTTCCATTTCAAAAAACCAAATCTCGTTGATCTGATTTTTCGTTGAACAATTTTATCAATATTTTCTTGAAGAATTGCACTTTTTATACTTTCTTTTTCCAATTCTTGCACTTCATCTGCAACTAGAGTTTTTAAGATATCAAATACATATTGAGGGGCATCCCTCCAACGTGGATAATATGGTTCTCTCGTAAACCCACGGTCGCCATGATCTTTTAAAAATTTTTCAAACTCATCAAAAAAACTTTTAATAACTGGATTTTTTTCGGATGATAAATAAGTATAAAGTTCTTTTGACTCCTTTTCGAGAATTATTTCTCTCAATTCTGGGACTCCACGAATAAAGATCGCTAGATCATGTATTTGTTCATTTGTTTCGGTCAATTTATGCTCTAAATTTGAAATTAATATCGGAAAAAGGCTGAGCATCTCTTTTTTTCCAAGAAACCGCTGAAGTAAGTAGATAGACAATAAATTCATCCCAATATTGTGAACAGGTATCCC
>JAHLWE010000438.1 GCA_019058135.1 Promethearchaeota archaeon
CTTTGATAAGTTTACAATTAATTCTGACAATTTTGAAGATGAACTAAACAGAGTTAAAAATAGTACCTATGAGATTTATCAGAAAAGTCCAAGTAAACCTATTGTTGGTTTAAATATTATTGGTAAAATGAAATTTGATAGTACCTATTATTATAGTAAAATTAGACAATCGATTGATGAGTATGTCTTAACCTACAAAATCAAATTTTCACCGATAATAGAAGGAGTATCTATAGAAACAAAATCTTCTGTTAATCCCTCTGATATTCTTCTTGAATTATTAGATAAAAATAAAATAAATGCACATTTTACAGAAGAGATTCTTGATTTATTAAATGAGAGAAATGTTGCTGAAGCAATTGAGTTAGCTCAGAAATTTTACAAGGAGAAATGGAAAAATGATTCTTAAAGAAATTAAGATGAAAGATTTTCTATCACATAAAGACACCAGTATAAAAATAGGTCCAAGGATAACAGCATTAATTGGGGAAAATGGTGCTGGAAAATCTAGCATTTTGGATGCAATCTATTATTCATTTTTTAAAGATATTAATAGAGGATTAAAAATTGATGATTTAATTCGAAAAGGTGAAAATGCATCAGAAGTAAGTCTTTCTTTCCAAGTTGAAAATAAAACTTATTCAATTTCTCGAAAAAGAAGGAGAGATGGTTCAACTAGATCTAAATTATTTGATATTACAGATGAAACAACACCAAAAACACTTACTACTTCAACCAAAATTGCTGATCAGTTGATAGTTGATATTATTGGTTTAAATAAAGAGCTATTTAAAAATGCAATTTATATTCAACAAGGGGAAATTGCTGATTTAGTAACAAAAACTAGTTCTGAACGTAAAAAGATTATTGGTAGATTATTAAGTTTAGATAAATATGAATTGGCATATACAGAGATGTTTAAGGTAATAACTCATTTTGAACAGAGTTTTGCAAGAATTATAGGTGAACTAAAACAAGTTCCAAAACTGAAAGAAAAATTGAAAGAAGAAAAAGGGAGAGTATCTGGAACAGAAAAAGACATCAATAGTATAATTGAACAAGAAAAATTATCAAAAAATGAATATGAAGAGAAAAAAACCTTAAAAGAAGTTTGGGATGCAAAGAAGAGTAGCTTTGTTGAAAATAATACGGAATTAAATGCAAAAAATAGAGAATTAACAACTGAGGAAAAAAGCAGAATTTCTATTGAAAACGATTTAACGGAAATCAATAATGCTGAAGAGAGGCTCAAAGAAATAAAACCTGAACTAAGTATTTTTGATGATATTAAAAGAGCAAAAGAATTATTGGATAAAATATCTTCTGAATCTCTCCTTTTAGAATCAATTACAGAAAAATTCAATCAAATTTTAGATTGGGAAGCTACAATTGATCAAAATAAATCTTCTATCAAAGAGTATAATGATTATAAAAAGGAGATTAAAGCAATTGATGCTGAAATTAAACCATTAAAAGAAACAAATGATATTTATCAACAATTAACTGGTAAGAAAAAGGGATTAATTAAATCAAAATCAGAGAACCAAAAGATTGTTAATAGAATATTTGCAAATATGCGGAAAATTGATCTGGAAGTTAAAGAAACTAATGATGAAAATATTAAAATTTTGAAAGAATATAGGAAATCGGTTTCTAAAGAATGCCAAACAACACAGAAGGCTATGGACAAATTAAATACTGAGATAGGCAAAGAGAATGGGATTATCAGTGAAACTTACGATTTAATAAACACTTTAGAAACAGCTAAAAATATTTGTCCTGTCTGTAATTCAAAATTAACAAAAGAACATAAAGAAAAGGTATTATTAGAACAAGAAACTAAAATCAAAAAAAGTAGTGAAGAAGAAAAGAAGCTCTTAAAACAAAAAGAAAAAGAAACAAAACTTTTGGAAAGGAATCAGAAGAAACTTAGATTTTTAGATGAAAATGCAGACTATAAAAAATTAAGAAAAACAGATAAAGACCTTGAAAGCAATAGGATAGATTTTGATTTATTAGTTAGCGATATGGATAAAATCAAAAAACAAGTAGAATCCTATCAAGAATTAATTAAACTAAAAACAGAACACAGAGAGAAGCTTGAAAGTTTACAAGAAAATTATGATGAATATAAACTAGCAGAAAAGGCATTAAAGAAAATAGATAAATCAAGTGTTTTAATGGAAAAAACAGGAAAAGAAGAACTAATTAAAGATCTGAAAGAGGAATCTAGTAATATTCTAACCAAAACTAATGTTGATGAAGGTGAGTTAGAAGAAAGAATAGTAGTATTAAGAGACTTAGATGAAGAAAGAATAAAATTAGAAACTAAGATTAGCAGAAAAGAAAATGTCTTAAAAATGAAAGAAGACAATAAAAAGAAAATAAATGAGTTAGATGGAGAAGTCTCCACATTAGAAAAAGAACTTGAAAATATTGGTTATAGCGAAGAAGATTATAAAACGAAATCATATGAATTTACTGTAGCTCAGAAAAAATATCAAGAAATAAGAAAAAATCTTGCTAAGAAAAAAACATTACAGAGAGAAATAAAAAGATCGATTAAAGAATTAGAGAAGGATATAAGAGAACTAGAAAAAAAAGATATGGAATCTAAAAGATTGGAGAAATATATTCAATTTCTTAAAAAAATCAGAAAAGTATTTCATAAAGATGGTATTCAAGAAAATATTCGTCAAGAAATAAAACCTATTATTAAATACCATACTCAAGATTTGTTTCATCAATTTAATTTACCATTCACTGGTCTTGAACTAACTGATGACTATAACATTCAATTACAAAAGAATGATGCTGATTATTATGTAAGTGAAATTAGTGGGGGAGAAAAAACAGCATCCGCATTAGCATTAAGATTAGGTATAGCCAAAGCATTAGCAGGGAAAGAATTACAATTGATTATGTTAGATGAGCCAACAATTCATCTTGATTCTCAGCGACGAACTGAATTAGTTAATATTATCTTACAATTAAGAAGCATCCCACAAATAATTGTAGTTAGTCACGATGATGAATTGAAAAAAGCTGCAGATACAACATTAGAAGTAGAAATGAAAAATGGAATTTCAGAAGTAAGTCCTTTACAGATAGATTAACCAATTTGTTCATTATACAAAAAACTACTTTTTATTATTGAGGAATAACAATGTTTTTTCTAATGTTTATTAATCCTATAGATTCATATCTCAAATTTTATCTAAGTTTCTTGATGTGCAATTGTTTAGTTTTTCTAAAATGAAATGCACTTTATAAGATAATTCTATCTCAAAAATCTTGCATAGATTACTAGTTTCATTACATATAGAAGATGAGAAAAGGATAATTGTCCCCACACACATACTCTAATAC
>JAHLWE010000439.1 GCA_019058135.1 Promethearchaeota archaeon
ATCCTTGATACGGAAGAATTTATACAACAATATGAATGGTATTTAGAAAATTCAATGGGTATCGGCTTGAATCAATTATTTCTGGGAAGAGTTGCACCTTATGCCCGTTGTCAAGAAACAATGTTTACTCAAGGCATGATTGAATTATATAATAAATTAGGTATTCAGGGAATTTGCGTTTATTATTCTGTATATGAATTTGATGTTGCCAGACCTTTTTTAAAACCTCGTTTGGATTGGAATCAAAGATATGGTTTAGTCAAATTTAATTCTACAATTTCTGATGCTTCATGTTTAATGATACCTATGTATGGTTTTGGCGATATACTTGATTATCGTTCAATTAAAAGATGGTTTGAATTAATAAGAAAAAAGCAAAAAAGTGGAGAAATAAGCGGACATGCACTTATATTCTTAAACTTTGATATGGATGAGGATAATTGGATTGGTGTCAAGATGCCAAAAAAATTACAATGGATGCCAAATACAAGAGGTCTAATGGAGTTTGCTGAAGCTGTGGATCAATATGGTTTCGTTGAATTTACAAATTTACTGGAAATTATTCCTAAATTAGATATAAATGGTGAAACCACTCTAAGAGAAGATGTAGCTGATGGTATGTGGAATGGTTATTATAATTGGGCACAGAAACTTAATAATACAAAGTTTTGGACCGTAGGACAGAGAGCAAGATGGTTAAAATGTATTTCAGATACTTTGATCTCTGAAAATTTAGTTAATCGGTCAATTTCTGAAATAAATAAATACCTAAGAGAAGGAAATGATTTAGCAGAAACTTATCTTAAGAATAAAATTCTTTTTGCCTCTACTACAAATTTCGGAATGGCGGTGCCTTTTCAGCACCCACATAGAAGAAAAACGGCCATGAATTATGGTTTAAAAGCATTCTTTGCCTCGGAAAAAGCAGTTAATGTTGCTGTTAAAGAAGCAGTGAATAAGTTATTAGAAAATTTTGATGGTAATGATTATATAATGACAATAACTCCAATAACTAACAGAGGTATTTCAGAAAAAGAAAATATTCTAATTAAATCACCAATTTTAGTACGATCAGAAGTCCCACCAGACTTAGTGGATATATTAAAGAAAGAAAATAAATCTTTAAGATTAATAAATCCTATTTCTAAAGAAGAATTAATTCACTACTCCATATATAAAAATGATTCTGAATCAGATTTTCTTATAGAATCTATTATTCCTGCTTCAATGTTTAATCAAAACGGAAGAAAAACTGCTCTATTATCATTAAATATTTCCGAAGAAGCGAATCAAGTTAAAGATCAAGAATTAATAGCTACATTAAAATTTATTAAAAATAAATACATTACGCTAGAATTTAACGAAAAAGGTAAAATTGTATCTTTTAAATATAATAGAAAAGAATTTGGTTGTTCAAATTTTCTGGAATCTGCCATTATATTTGGCAAATTGAATAATGGAAAAAGATACACTTCAGAAAAAGACAATATAATTATTTTAAAAGATGGTAGTAACGGTTTTTCTGCTTCTGTTAAAATTGAAAGTGAATTTAGAATTATTGATAATTTAAAAGTATATTCTGAAAAAATTATTACAATATATACAGAAATACCAGAACTTTTTGTAAATGTCCTAATGAAAATTCCCGAAATTAAAGTAGAAGTTACAAGTGAAGATGGAACAACTTATGTAACCGAGAAATATGATGAGAGATGGCAAGAAATTATGCCATGTGAAATCAAACCTAAAATAGTAGGAAAAGAAAAGCCTTTAAGAATTTGGAAAAAAAATTTTCTTGGAGTTGTTGATTATTTTGATCTCGATATGAAGGAAGTTGATCCTAAAAATGTAGATATGGATTGTTTAGTTTCAAATATATCAGATGGCTGGATGGCTCTATCTGATCGAAAAAAGGGGCTTCTTATTGGTTTTAATTCTTTAAAAGCAGCCAATTTTGCGTTTTCTCCAATAAAAGTTAGAAATAAAGGCTTTGGAGATACTAATGTGAAAGGTCAACAAATAAGATTAAATCCCTTTGGTACATATTTTGGAAAACCATTTCATTATTGGACAGAAGGTACCGGACATGCTCAAAAATTTATACCAAAACTTTTCGGTAATGTACATTCTACTGCTCCTACTTTTAGTGGAAAAATAATCACTTTTGAACTGATCTTGGCACCATACTTGGGTGATTCTCCTCCAGATTTTATCCAATCATTTGCAGATCATATCACTCTGCCTCCTTTGATATTAATCGGAAAAAAAAGTGATTCTAATCTTTATAATAATTATTCCAAGTATTCCAAATTAGCAAAATCGTTAAAAGATGAATTTGATGTAGAGAATCTTATGAATATGTCTTATTTAGAATGGGTCAGAGAAGTAAATAGAGACTATGATCCTTCTGTTCAAGAAAAAATTCCTGAGAAAGGATTAAATATGAGTATTGGTTTGATGTTAAAACTCCTGATTGACGGAATCAGAGGTAAATAAAAAAATTCAATAATTAAATTTCACTACAAAAATTAGTTGATTATATTGAAAGATAAAATGAGAGCTTTATTATTCCCAGAACCATGGGTTGTAAAGTTAATAGAAATTGATATTCCCAAACCAGATGCCAATGAAGTATTGGCAGAAATGGTGTCTGTAGGAATCTGTGGAAGCGATGTAGGGATTTTTGAAGGTGGCCATTGGATAATTGCTCACGAACCTGGTGGACACGGACACGAGACAGGTGCAATTGCGGTTGAAGTAGGGAATGATATTGAAGATATTTCTGAAGGGGATCATTTAGCACGAATGGGACATGGATATGCCGAATATTCAACTCACGTAAATGTGGTTGGTCACGGAAAGGATGAATTAACTGGAGCTCTTCCCATAGTAAGAAATGATCTTTCTATGGATGAAATTTCATTTGCAGATGCAGTAGGATGTGCAATAAATTGTTATGAACGTGCAGAATTTGATAGAAAAGAAGGGGAAAAGAAAGCCATTGTATTAGGTCTTGGTCCCATTGGGTTAATTCTAACACAAATTTTATTAAATAACAGAATTGAAGTTGCCGCAACGGAACCATATCATCATAAAAGAGATCTGGCTAAAAAATGGGGTGCAGAAGTTTATAATCCAAATGATTATTCTCGACCAACGCATGGAAATGAAACCGTTATAGATGAGATTAAAAAAGAATTTGGTGAAGCCCATGCTGTTTTTGAAATGGTTGGACATAATGATACTCTTCTTAATGCAATTAATTTAGTAAAGCCAGGATATCGTGTTTTAGTATTTGGGGCTCAGAAAATGCAGTATATTCCGTATGTGAATTGTCGAAAAAAGGGTGTGGTATAGATTTATCCCGAAGCTATGGTTAATTCAAAAGCAGATAAAGATTATTGGACAGAAGCTTTGGATATGATAGCGAGTAAAAAGCTTGATTTAAGAAGTCTTATTACTAAAAAAATAACATTGGAAGAAGCCGTTGATGCATTTAAATTTTATGATCGTGAAAAATGGATAAAAATTATTGTTGAACCGCAAAAAAAATAACAAAATAAAAAAAATTAATGAAATTTTAATTTAAATTATTCTTTAACTAAAGTCTCCTTAACTTTAAGAAAGAGTGGAATAGAACATATAAAGAAAATTGGTGCGAAAACAAAAATGAAAGATTCTGGGACAAATCCTGTGATTACAAAATAAGTTATTACTAATCCCCCAACTATAGATCCAATAACTTGGGAAATTGTAAAAACTATATTTACTATTCCAAAGAATTTTCCTCTTTGATTTTCAGGTATCAAATCTTGTGACCATGCATTCATTGGGGTGGCAAGTCCTAAAATTCCTATTAGAATAAATGGAAGTACAACTACAAATAAAACAAAATTTACATCTGTTCCAATCTTTACAAATGGTGCTAAAAAATAACCTATACATGTAATTAAGATCGAAATCGGTATATACTTTCTACGTCCATATTTATCAGCAAGTTTACCTAAGAGCGCAGTTATGATAAACAGAATAGGAAATCCGAATGCAACTCCAATAAGTAATTCTACTGTTTGTAAG
>JAHLWE010000440.1 GCA_019058135.1 Promethearchaeota archaeon
AAGTATAATTCATTAATTCAGGAATTAAAAATGTACCAATAAATTTTTTCGAATCAGTATTATAATTTAATTCTAAGAAGACAAAATCTGAAGGGAATATAAGGTTAAGAATACCATCAGTTGAGGATGTGACTATAAAAAAATTTATAAAAACTCTCAATTCATCCTGATTATCCTCATAATCAACTAATTCATTAGCTTTTATTTGGAAATTATAGGTTGTCCCAAGAAAAGTATTTTGAATAATTAAACTTTCATTAACTATAGTCTCATTGAAATATATATATGATCCATAATAAGATTCAGTCAAATTAATAATAGGATCATTATTTTCGATTTTAAAGAATAAACGATTAGAATATGGATTTGAATAATTTTCAGAAAATTTTGGGATTAAATAAAAAAAAGCATAACCTGTTGTATCTTCAATGCTTGGAATAAAAGTGTATTTGAATTTTGTTGAACTTTCTTCTTCAAAATTTAGTGTTTTGTTAATTGTATTCCTTGAATTGAAAAAGGAACTAGGGTGAATTCCCATATAAGCAGTTAAATTACAATTAGATTTATCTAAGTTAATAAATATTATATTTTTTATCCCACTTTCCCGAGTTATGCTAGAATATTCAATTGAATAATCAATAATTTCTGGGATTTTAGATTTATCAGGGTGAAATAATTTAATCCTCTTTTCAAAAATCATAGTACTAATTTTTACAGAAACAGTAATCTTGTAATTTTTATAACTATAATTTGGTAATATTATTGAATTACTATAGTACACACCATCTCCCAAATCTGATAATATAATTGTAACAACTTCATTTGTTACAGGATTTTCTATAAATGCATTAAGACTATCTCCATTAATTAAATTATCAATTCCTACTTCAGTAGTTTGGTTTTTAATAAATACAGATAAAGAGATAGTATTTGAGAATACCCTTTCTGATTTTAATCCGAGATTAATAGTTAAATCATCTTCAGGAAGAAAAAATTTAATAACATTCTGTAGTAACGTTGAATGAGCTAATGAATAAGAAGCATTGTCATAAAATTCATCTAATAGCCAATATAAATCTCCAAATGCTAAGAATTTGCCTTTCCCTTCATCAGATTTGTCACAGCTTGCTACAACCGAAGAATTATATAATTGAGCTTGGGATACTCCATTTCCATAAACATTAAACGTACAACCGGTTAGCCAATAAAATTTAGAGACTTCTTTAAATATTGAAGAATTTTCTAAAAAATTTGTTACTTCATTAGAATCTAATATCGCGCCAATTCCTAAATGAGTTGAATTTTCAATATTTTCTTCTTTTATTTGAATTCCAACATTTAATTGATCAAATAAAAAATTAATACTTTCTATGCATATTTCTTGATATCTTGTTCCTAGAAATAGAATATTACCTCCCGTTTCAAAGTATTCTTTTAAATCTTTTACTTCTGATTGACTATAAGGTAAAATTGGGTTTTGCAAAATAATTAAGTCATAAAAACTTAATTTTTCTGAACTTAGAATAGAGTTATTTAAGGAAGAATTATATTTAGGTGTCCATTTGTCCATAAAATATATAGGGGAACAATTTAGATTTGAAAGGTCTTTCATAGATCTATAAAAATCAATTTGTTTGAAAGAGTATTCCGGAAACCAATCATTTAAACCATGAAATGACTCATATAATATTTTAAATTCGGGTATTTTTTTTTCAATTTCTATTTCTATCTGATCTATTATTTCTCCTGTATTATCATCAGACATGTTTATCGTGATTTTTTCAACTCCTGGAGTAGCGTTAAAAAGAATTTCAACATAGATTGATAAAAAATCAACTCCGTGAGAGTTAAAATTTATTATTTCCTTATCTAATTCTATCCTAATACCAGGAACTTGATCAGATATTTGAAATGCAATATTTCTTGTGATTCCTGATAAAACCGTTAGATTAAAAATTTGTTTATCGCCTGGATAATTAAGAAGATCAAATGGTTGTATTGGAAGTTTATTGGGATAAATAGTTGTAATATTGTTTACATCTTTAGTCGAAGAATTTATATCATGTAATAAATCAATAGATTTTGATATATTGATAATTCCGGCACCGATTTTCAGGGTTTCATGGTCATTAGTTTTATATGCTCCTTTCAATATTGCAATTTTTGCTGCTTCTGGATTTAAATTAGGAAAGGCTTGTAATAATAAAGCTAAAGCACCCGAGACCATTGGGCATGCCATAGAGGTTCCACTGAGTGGATAATAATCATAAGAACCGGGATAATTAATATAATCTCCAAGATATTTTTTTTTATTGGAGATTATTGAATCAATAGCTTCTGTAGAGATAATATTTTCTCCTGGAGCGCATATACTTGGGTAATATTGATAAGTATTTGTTGGGCCCCTGCTACTAAATGTAGATAAATCTCCATTTTTATCAACCGAACCTACAGCGATGGCATTTACACTTGTTGCCGGGATTCCGCCAGAATAATAACTGGGTCCATCATTTCCTGCTGATACAACACATAAGACACCTTGATTAGTCGCATTTGTTATAGCTAATGTAATTGGATCATATACTTCTGGATATGGAGCTCCAAAGCTCATACTAATTATTTGAGCACCATTTTCTACAGACCATTCAATAGCTTTTAGAATATCAGTATCTTTTAAACTTCCTGATGAATTACCAGCCTTAGCATTTATTAGATTAACATTTGGAGCCACCCCTCGATATTTTCCTGAAGAAATTTCTCCATTTCCTCCTATAATTCCTGCAACATGTGTTCCATGTCCATTTCTATCTATAAAATCAGAATTATCTGTTTCTTCTCCCTTAGACGCAAAATTTATTTGCTTTATTATTCTTGTTTGAAAATCGGGATGAGGGTAAATTCCAGAATCAATAATAGATACATTAATTCCTGAACCGTCATATGTTAAATTTTCAGCACCAATTGATTTTAGCCACCAATTATTCCAGTCCACTGGATTTAAACTATTTTGTTGAATTTTCACATTATTTGGAATTGTATAAATATTTTCCTTAAAGATTTTGATGATTTCATTGGATTCTTCAATTAACGTTTTTAATTGTATTAATTCTGAGCTTTGACATTCCAAATATATCCCAGGAACAATATTGAATTCATGAATTATGTCAAAATTGCTAAAAAGTTTTATTATTTCTCTTAATCTTTCTTCCTTTGACAATTCTTCATTAAAAATGATTATTATTGGAACTTTTTCATCAAGTAATTTTTCTTTGTTTTTAAGTAAGGATTTTTGTAGATTAATACTATATTTAGATAACCTTTCCAACTCTAATTGATTATACTCTTTACTTCTGATGTTCTTTTTATATATATTATCATTAAATTCATTTGATTGCAAAAAGAAATCATTACCTGCATCTTTTGCAATATTATAATCAAATTCTTTCTCATTTATGTTTAATAGATTATGTGATAGTGTTAAAAAAAAGATATTTGTAAATAAAAACAAATAGATAAATGTCATATAAGCAATATTATAATAATATTTAACCAAAATTGAATTCACGTAATGGTTATGATATTCTTTATTATAAGATATCAATAATATATCTTAATATAAATCTAATGTTAAACATTTAAAAATCTAAATAAAACTCACCAATAACTGTGGAGGTCTAAAAAGTTTAATATTAAAAGAAGAATAT
>JAHLWE010000441.1 GCA_019058135.1 Promethearchaeota archaeon
CAAGAGTACTGTATAGAGAATTGGCTCCCCAGCTCCCTCTTTAGGTAGAAATATCGCACTGCGCCATGGGACGAATGCTCCAGTAAGATATGTTATGGACTTTATACGTGTAAGCACACAAAAATCGAGATTAAGCTCATCAATAGCATTTTGATACTTCTTTACATGTCCCTTCCAATTAATTTTGATTTCACTCATTTTAAAACAACTCTATAAATATTAGTTTAACTCTTATTAATATAAAGTTTTATACAAATTTTTTACCCTTCTAAATTGATACAGTTAAATAATAAAGGATTTTTAAGATTAGTTTAAAAATGAAACTGAAACTTGCCACCAGGGTTTTAAATGAGGAATATTTTATTAACACCTTTCTAGAATATTATGTAAATCTAGGAGTAGATGAGATTCATATTTTTGATTGTAGTTCTTATGATAATACCTTAAATATTATTAGCGCTTGGCAAAGTAAACATAAAGGTATAATTCTCGCTCTTTCTGATAGGCGCTTTAGACACACGAGTTATATTGATGCATCAAATTTCTGTAATTATATATTAGAATACGCAATCAATAATCAAATACAATCGGACGAAGATAGTTGGTGGATTTTTGCCGATATTGATGAATTTATTCGGGCTCCTAACGATAAGAATCTAAAAAAGTTCTTAAAAGAGTGTCATAACGATTTAATTAGAACAGTCTTTATTGATTGGCAACTTCCGCCTGATCTGATAAATCAAAATTTAGAATTAAATTATATATTAAGAAATGTTCGACTAGCAAGATATGTTGGTTATATCCAAAAACTTTATGGGGATCCATTTTATAAAGATTATATCATCAATTTTACTCCTCACAATATAAAAACCTATGAAAAATTAAAAACAATCGCTGGATTTCATAGATTTATTTTAAAAAATCAAATTTTTTTACCTCCAAATGAATTCCTTATTGTTGATCATCTTCGAACGGTTCCATTTCATATTTCCAAAAAAAGAATTAATAAACGTTTAAAACTTCTTCAAGATGAGCAAGATGATTGGCTTTTGGAGCATTTCCTTCAATTAAAAAAGCGATTTGAAGATTATGAAAGTTTTTATAAGAATAGTAAATTGTATGCTTTTGAAGAGATCGAAGAAATCTTGAAAAAAATCCAAGAATATGATAATCAAGAGAGTTATTTCAATAATGTGATTGTAAAAGAAAATATTCTAAAAACAAAGTTGATATAAATTCTCTTATTTAATTTAAACATAAATTTTATAAAAATAAAATCAAAAAATCTAGGCAATAAAAGAAATTTTATTTTATTTATTCAGATAAATTTCAAAATTATGTGAGTTTAATGGAGTTTATTGAATTTAATGGTGAAAGAATTGAAGTAAAGGATGGAAAATTGGATCTATCTGCTAAAGGTATTAAAAATATTTTGGATATTAAGGCTTTATATACACTAACAAGATTAAAGGTGCTTGACCTTAGATTTAATCGAATTTCGGATATTTCCGGATTAGAGATGTTTACGAATTTAGAACAATTGTATTTAAGCGGAAATGAAATCTCTGAGATTAAAGGTCTTAAAACGCTTCTTAATTTAAAAATACTGAATTTATCCTCGAATAAGATTTCCCAAATTAGTGGTTTAGATACTCTTCTTAATTTAGAAAATCTTAATTTAAACAGAAATCAAATTTCCGAGATTAAGGGGCTTAAATCACCTAAAAAATTAGAACATCTATCTCTTAGTAATAATCAAATTTCTAAAATTTTAGGATTTGAAACATTAATTCAATTAAAAACTTTAAATCTTGCTTCTAATCAAATTACTGAGATTGAAGGACTTGAGAGATTCATTAAATTAGAAGAATTGGATCTTAATTCTAATAAAATTTCAGAAATTAAAGGGCTTGAAACATTAATTAATCTCAAGAAATTATATCTATGGGGTAACGAAATTTCCGAGGTTAAAAGGATTGAGAGTCTCACTAATTTAGAAGATATAGATCTAAGTTCCAATAAGCTTACTGAGATTATAGGTATATATGCTATTAAAAATTTGAAAAAATTAACTCTACACGATAATCAAATTTCTAAAGTTAAGGACCTTAACTGGCTTTTAAATTTAGAAGAACTTGATCTTAGCTCAAATGAAATTTCTGAAATAAAAGGGTTAATATCTCTTAAAAATATGGAAAAATTAATTCTTTATAACAATCAAATCGCCGAGATTAAAGGATTCGAGGAACTAATTAATTTGAAAGAATTGGATCTAAGTTCAAATCAAATTACCGAAATTAAAGGGATTGAATCACTCCTGAATTTGCAAATATTGAATTTAAATAATAATAAAATTAAGGAGATTAAGGGATTGGAACTACTTACGAATTTGTGGAGGCTTGAATTTAAGTCAAATCAAATCTCAGAAATTAAGGGATTAAGCACACTTATTAATCTAGAGGTATTAGATCTAGATTTCAATCAAATTAAAGAAATTAAAAAGCTCGAGTCATGTAATAGAATAAGATATTTTAGTATTTCAGGAAATGAAATTTCCGAAATTAAGGGGTTTGAAGTCCTCACCAACTTAGATTATCTAAATTTAAGAGAAAATCAAATTTCTGAGATTTCTGGGCTCGAATCCCTCTCAAAGTTAAAAAAACTATACCTTGGTGATAATCAAATTTCTGAAATAAAAGGACTTGAATCTCTTACGGAATTATGGATATTAGATCTTAAATATAATCAAATTTCAGAGATTAAAGGTCTAAAAACACTCAAGAAATTAGAGAATCTCAATCTTAGAAATAATCGAATTATTGATATCCTAGGGTTTGAAAATCTTGAAAATTTAAGAGAATTGATATTATCTAATAATAATATATCTCCAAATACATTAGAATCTTTGGGGGGATTAGATAATATGGGATATGCTAATAACCCCCAAAAATTTGTGGAACTTTGTCAATTAAAATTAAGACGAATAAAGATAAGGGAGTTAGTGGAAGTAAAAAAAGAGGTTATTATATACAAAGGAGAGGAAATTGAAGTAAATGAAAAGAAATTAGATTTATCTAATAGAGGTATCCATGATATAACGGAAATTAAAGGACTCGAAAAACTTACAAAATTAATATTTTTGCGTCTAGATGGAAATGAAATTTCGGAGATTAAAGGACTTGAGACTTTTACTAATTTAAAGTATTTAAGACTTGATATAAATAAAATTTCCGAAATAAAAGGGTTAGATAATCTCATCAATTTAAACTGGCTCTTTTTAGATAATAACCAAATTTCAGAGATTAAAGGTCTAGAATCACTCATAAATTTACAAAAATTAGAACTTAGTTATAATCAAATTGCGGAAATTAAAGGATTAGACCCTCTTATAAATCTAGAAAATCTAAATTTAACTTTTAATCGAATTACTGAAATTAAAGGGCTAGATACACTTAAAAATCTTATCTTGCTATATCTTAAGAATAATAATATTGATGACTATCAAATTAATAAGTTTAAAAAGAAATCAGTTGAGCGAAAAAATTTCTATTTTCGGATATAAGCTTAAAATTATTATATTTCTTTAATAAATGGTTAATTAATTATTTGTAGATATCATCTAAAATAAATCTGATTGCCAATTAAATAATAAAAATTAAAAACTTCCAACTAGTCTAATATCTAAATGAAACCTTTTAACGTTGATCTGCATATCCATAGCCCTCATTCTATTTCAGTTTCAAAAAATTTGAATTTAGATACAATGGTGGAAACTTGTAAAAAAAAAGGATTAGATATTATTGGTACTGGAGATATTCTCCAACCAACTTGGTTAAAATATATGGAAAATAACCTTCTAAATGAGAAAGATGGAATTTTTTTATATAAAAATGTTAATTTTATTTTGCAGACAGAGATAGAAGATAAGGAGAATATTCATGAGGTTGTTTTACTTCCAGATTTTGAAGCTGCCAGAGAACTTCAAAAAAAATTAAAGCCCTTTTCGAAAAATCTTATGAATGAATGGGGAGGTCGTCCTAGAGTTAATTTAAGTCCCCCTGAACTTGTTGATGAAGTTGATGCTGCTGGAGGTTTAATTGGCCCTGCTCATGCTTTCACGCCATTTAAAGCGATTTTCAGGCAAAATAAGTATTCTACCTTAAAAGAATGTTATCAAGATTCTCTAAAAAAAGTATCATTTTTAGAATTGGGATTATCTGCAGATACTTATATTGCAGATAGAATGAAATCTCTTAAAGATATAAGTTTTTTGAGTAATAGCGATGCTCATTCGGAAGGTCCAACCTCACTTGGAAGAGAATTTAATAGATTTGAAATTGAAAAACCCAATTTCGAAGAAATTGTTCTTGCCCTAAAAAGACAAAGAGGTCGTAAAATTATTTTAAATGTTGGATTAGATCCAAGATTGGGTAAATATTACAATATGTTTTGTAATAAGTGTAGAAGAAGGATAATTTTTAAAACTGGTAAAGTGAAATCCTATGGTTTTTTGAGTAATTATAAAATAGACGTCAATTTTGTTACATATCTCGTAAGTGATCCAAAAATAGCAAGAAAAAATTATCAAAAAGATGTCGATAAAGGAAAAGTAATTTGTCCAGCATGTAAAAATGATTTTAAAAAAAATATTAAGATAAAATTAGGTGTATTTGAACGAATTGAAATGATTTCAGATTATGAGCAGCCAAAACATCCACCTCATCGGCCACCATATATTGATATAATACCTTTAGTAGAGATCATAAGAAAAGTACAAAATATCAAAAGTTCAAAATCAAAAACTGTAGAGAAAATTTATAATGATTTAATAAATAAGCTTGGGGTTGAGTTTTCAATCTTAATCGATTTACCTATTAAAAAGATAAGCGAAGTCAATAATGAAATAGCGATTGTAATTGACTCTTTTAGAAAAGGGAATATTGAAGTATTAACTGGAGGAGGCGGAGTATTCGGGGAAATTAAAATCTAAACGGATAAATCTTTAAAAATGTCTACATTAGGAATTCTAAGGTTAAGTCAATTAAAGCTCCGCAATCACAAGTAAGCCACTCGAAAATTTTTAATGACACAGTTAATAATTCTATAGAGCTTCTTTTAAAAGTATTTGTAAAGGATCTCTGATAACCACAATTTGGACATGATAAAAGAGCACGAACTGTTATTTTATCATTATCAACTTGTTCATTTATCGGTTCCTTTGAATGCTCGTTTATGTTTATATAAGTATTCTCCATGTTGAAAAAACTCAACCTCATTAACATTTATATAAATTTATATTTTTAAATATATCTAACACGTAAATGACACAACTTTGTCTAAAAAAGTATAAAATATCTTAATTTTATAGGACAAAAACAAACATTAAGTATTTTTTATTTGGAAATTATTCTTGAAAAATCGGTTTTTATGAAGATTATAATGCATATTATTAGTAGAAGCGTAATATAAGTAAAAGCCCAGAAGTATCCATATATTTCATAAACTAATCCGAATAATATCGACTCAGGAAGTGAGATTAAACCTATAGATAAATAATAATATCCATAGCCTCTCCCTCGTTTGTCTTTACCTGTTAAATCTCCAACATATGCACGAGCAACAGGATCAACAAACCCACGATAAAGACCATAAACGCCAAATAAAGTTGCGACTAATAATATACTAAAAATACTAACTTGTATAGGAAATGCTGAAACTATGCAAACACTGACAAGTAGAGTTAATCCAATAACTATTACTTTCTTTCTTCCGATTTTATCTGAAAGTTCTCCAGCAATTGGGGAAAAAATGACGTAAACAATGTTAAATAAGAGATAAAAGATAGGAATTAAAAAGACAAAATCAACGGGTACAAGTTCTGATCCTCGAATGATGAGAAAAGCCACATCTAAACTAGCGAATTCCATAACTCCTAAAATAATGATAA
>JAHLWE010000442.1 GCA_019058135.1 Promethearchaeota archaeon
ATTATACTATATATTATTTAATCCTATTCAAGAGTACCCAATTTTACCATATATTGCGTTTTTTTATATTGGAACGGTTGTTGGTGAGATTTTCTATGAGATTTATTCAATTAAACAAGATGATTTAAAAGATATCTTAGTCAAAAAGAAAATTATTAGAAATTTTATAATCTATGGGGGTTTATTAATCACAACTGCAGTATTATGCTCTATTTATATATTTGATGATCAAATTTCATTTATTATTAGAACTTCATTTACATGGATGCTCTATGGAATTGGTTTGGACTTAATTCTTATTGGATTTTTAACATATTTACATGAATTTATATTGACACCGGAATGGAGATATCGTTTCTTATTTTATTTTTCCTATTATTCGCTAACATTATATCTCGGACATAATGTAATAGCTTTAATTTTTTGGGAACGATTAGATATAATAACGTGTATTACAATAGCGATTCTAGTAGCAATAGGATTCTGGTATCTTTCAAGATTATTATATATCAAGACCGGTCCAAAATATTCAGTAAAATACATTATTTCGAAAAGAGTCTCTTAATTATCTAAGAAAGAAATATGATTTTTTCAAAAGAATAGAGTCCGTAGTTTCAGTTATTCTAATAATAGTATATATTGTTTATTATGAATAATTAAACTAAATCTCTTGGCTTGAAGGTTTAATCACAGCTATAAACATGGCAAGAAAAATTAAACTTGATCCTAATATTCCTTGCCAATCCAAAATCTTATTTCCAAATAAAAAACAAAATATCAGAATAAAAACAGGCTCAAGTGCAAAAATTAAAGATAATAAAGAAAAAAAGGAAATATCAACTTGAGTTAAAAAAATTGAATTTGGAATTTTATTTTGAATATCTTAACTATTTGGAAAAAGAAAAGACAGTTTTAATTAACTTCTTATTTTTTCCCTTTAACGATAAATATCCAAAACATATCAAGACTCCTCCTAATATCGCAAATAAAACTCCAAAATGCGGAAGATAAATACCACTATCAAATCCTTTATAAAGGTCGAGTGGAAAGGCAATTATACTCATTATTATTAATACTGCTCCCACAAGCCCAAATTGTGTCAGCTTTTCGTAATATTTGAATTCGAAAGAAAAGATTAATGATATTGTCAAACCGATAATTAATAATATTAAACTGCCAATCAGATACCCATTAAATTGTGCTAAAGGAACTCGATTAACAAAATATATATGATAATGAGGGGCATAGGGATCTCCAGAAAAAATATCTGCCCAGTTTTGACTCCAATAAATCCAAGGTAAAAAATAAGAAGCTATTCCAAATACTACTCCAATGATACTTAATATTGAAATCCTAATGGTTTTAAGGGCAGATAATGAGACTTTTTTTGAACTTAATTCATCTATCATAGGCAAGGAGATAACTGTTTTAATTAATTTCTCATTTTCACCTTTTAAAGATTTATTTCCAAGATAAATTAATATTATGGCAAATATTGCAAAGACCACCCCAATATGTGGGAGAAAAAAAACGATAAAATACTTGACAATAATTATTATGAATAAAAAATAGAGCATGCTTAAAATTATTAATAATAGCCCTACTACAAATCCGATTTGTTTTATTTTTTTATTATTTTTGATTTCGAATGAAAATATTAATGATATTACTAAACCGATAACTATTAATACTAAAGGTCCAACGAGAACCCTATTTATTCCTGGTAATCCCCAAAATGGATCTTCGTTATTAACAAAAAATATATGATAATGAATTGTATATAAAGTTCCGGGAGGATAATGCCATATGTCCACCTTCCTATAGACCCAAGGTAGAAAGCAAGAAATTACTCCGGATAAAACCCCAATGATGCTCAATTTTGAATATCTTATAACAACAGATGTAGAATTTTTCGCCTTTAAATCTGTGTTAATCAAAATTAATGCCATTTATAGTTAACTTATTTAATTATAAAAATGTTTCGATTTCAATCATAATATGGATAAAATTCCCCAAAATATTTGATTCTGGATTAAATGATAATCTTATTTTATTTTATTTTTTATTCGAAATTTAGATATGGGGGTTTTTAAAATTAAAATATCTTTCAAAATTTTTGTATTATAAAAGCGACCCAAAATATTCAATAAAATACATTATTTCAAAAAGAATTACTTAATGTTTTTTTTTAATTAATAGATATTTAAATAGATTTCATTTAAAAACATAATAAAAAGCAGTTCTAAGATTAAATTTTGACTTATAATAACATTTCCTTCTAATGTAGAAAAAATCATACCTAATACAAAATTAAATGGAAAATAGAATGGTTTTTATTTTAAAATTAAATTATCAATATTATTAACCATTAAAAAAATATAAAAACTCAAAAAAGTGATAAGAGAATGGCGAAAGATAAAATAATTGGCTTTATTATAATGGTTGTTGGTGTTCTATTAGCCATTGTTTATACTTTGGGTTCTGTAGTCGATCTATACTTGCAATCCAGTATTGGTGGAAATAATCCTGATGGTTTCATCATTCCTATTCCAGGTTTGATTGATTTATTCGATTGGAGATTATTCGTTGTACTACCGCTCTGGTTGATAATAATACTCGTATCTATCATTGCAATCTGGATTGGTTGGTCGATGTTGACCACACCTGCTCCCGTTCCGCTTGAGGAATTAGAGGAAGAGCTAGAAGCGGAAGAAGCGGAAGCGGAAGAAGAGTCATAGAAACCAAAAGTATTTTAAAAATTTTTCTTTTTTTCTTTTTTTCTTGTTTATCTTTCATTAATTTCATAATATCATGATTTCGGAAGCATTTTTTGAGAAATCAATATGGAAGATGAGTAAAATCGGTTTCTTCTGGGTATATGCCAATGAGAGTTCCTTTGCCCGTATTTTTTCCTATGAACCTTAACTC
>JAHLWE010000443.1 GCA_019058135.1 Promethearchaeota archaeon
CTTCCATAGACTGCGAAAATTTTTCTGACCAGAGAAATCCAAAAAAATAACTTCCCTATCTCCACCCAAACCATCATAGATAGCAATATCTGTGGAAATTGTTGGTCTATATTCTAAATTTATATCCTTGCCACAAATTAAATGAAGTAAAGTTGTTTTTCCGACTCCATCGAATCCAATTATCGAAATTTTTATTGAACCCATTATAATGTTATCAAGCACTCCGAAAAAGTTCTTAAAGGTTGTGCTATCACCACGCCATTTATTATCTCGAAATAATTCTCCATATGTTTCTAAAAATTTCTCAGAGATTAATTGCAGTTTATTAATAACTTCATAATCATCATCACTTTTATCTGCACCTACTACAAATATTATATCTTGTGTAGATTTATAGAAATATTTATTATCTTCAGTTTCACTAGATTTTATTTTTGAATGGTTAATATGTGAAAAAAAAGTCGAGATAGAACTTATGAAACCTGCAATTAACTCCTCACTAACTTCTGCTTCTCCGTAATTTCGGAAAAGAATAGGAATTCCACCCGTTGTTAAAATATTTAGATGTTGTATCAAACTTTATTTTTGTATGTTGTTAAATTTCTAACTCATCGTAATTTAATTACTATAGAATCTTTTAAAATTTAAATATACTATAATAATAAATCATAGTTGCAAATTCTTTGGAAAATGATAATAAATATGAGCGATAAATATATTTTAGTTAAACGCTTACCGACTGTAGAAGAATACAAAAAACTTCGAAAGGCTGTTGGATGGGGGAGAAAAGAGCCTAAGGCAGTCGAAATCGGTTTAAATAACTCCCTTTTTTCGATATGTGTTATCCTCAATAATGAAGTTATTGGATGTGGGAGAATAATTGGAGATGGGGCTATTTATTTCTATGTTCAAGATGTAATAGTATTGCCTGTGTATCAAAGAAAAGGAATTGGCAAACGCATTATGAATGCCATCATAGATTATTTTAAGGAACATGTTTACACCAATTCTTTTATTGGTCTAATGGCAGCGGAGGGAGTTTCTAAGTTTTACGAAAAGTATGGATTCATCGAACGATCGCCAGATATGCCAGGAATGTTCATGCATTGGGAACAATAATGTACGGATAAAAATTTGTTATTATAAATAAAAAAATTAAAACCCAAAAAACTAACCTAATTATAAATTGAGCGGATATGTTCCAAACTTGTGTGCTTCCTCAACCATCCATTTTAGATTTCGTGGTTCTACACCATTATTCATTTTCTAATGAATAATTTAAAATATGAAAGAATTATTGATCATATTATGGATGCTCTTGAACGAATTTTAAAGGCATTAAATCATGAAGAACCTGATCGAGTGCCTTCGTTTGAATTATCAATTGATAATTTTGATATTTGTAAACATTTTGGCGAAGAGTATGTATTTCAAGGAATAGTAAAAAGTTTTAGTGATACTTATGATTTATATAAAGGCGACACAGATTTATTAACTAAAACAATTCTTATGGCTACTGAAACAAAAGGTTATATGAAAAATCTCATGAAACGACATTTAGGATTATATAAAAAGATTGGAATTGACTTTGCCGTTGTGCCATTTACAGGTTATATTTTATTTCCTAAATTTTGCAATAAAACATTTTTTACTGATGAATACGGTAGAATTTTTGATTTAAGAAAAAATCCTACTGATAATATGGATCTTGCATATTATAAAGATGGAGCTTTTAAAAATTTTGAAGAATACGAGGCAGCACCTCCTTTAGAGCCTGATAATCCTAGAAGAGAAAAATATTTTAAAGCAATGAAAAAATATGAAAAAGATTCTCAGGGTAAAATTTACGTAATGCCTTCAATATGGGGTTTATTTGAACCAACTTGGCAGGCTTTCGGATTTACAAATTTTTGTAAATTATTAACTCGTTCAGCAGAGATTAAAAAAGTATTTGATGATAGAGGTAAATTTGCGATTGAAATATTAAAACTATTTATTGAATGGGGAGAAACTGGTGCTCTACTTATATTCGACGATTATGGATATAAAATGGGACCATTAATGAACCCTAAAAATTATAAAAAATATGTTTTTCCATGGTTAAATCAAATTTGTAAAATATCTCATAAAGCTGGGCTTAAGGTAATCCTCCATAGTTGTGGGGATACTTTTCTTCTTTTTGAAGATCTTATAAAAGCTGGAATAGATGCAATTCATCCAATCGAGCCAACAACAGCAAATCCAGAGTATAATATTTTTAAATTATACGAAAAATATAAAGATAAAATCACTTTCATAGGAAATGTTTCCCCCCAAGATTTAGCAGAAAAAAGCACTGAATTCATTCAAGACTATACAAAAAAATTGATTAAGGTTCTTGCCCCTGGAGGCGGTTTCATTTTAAGTTCAGGGCATAGCATAAATCCTGCAGTAAAATTAGAAAACTTTCTCGCAATGTATGAGATTTTAAATAAATTTGGTAAATATCCAATTAAAATACCGTGATTAGAAGATCAATTTCAAAATAAAATTATGTGTTGTAAATTAGTTAAAAATTTTATTGATATAATTATAAATTGAGCGGATATGTTCCAAACTTGTGTGCTGCCTCAACCATCCATTTTAAATTTTGTGGTTCAACACCGGGATGCATATTAGTAGCAGAGCAAATATAACCTCCACCAGGACCCGCTGTTTTAATGGCATTTTTAACCCAAGATTCTACATCTTCTTTTGTTCCATTTGCTGTTAACACATATGAGATATCAACATTACCCAAAAGACAGAGTTTATCTCCTACCTTTTTCTTAACTAAACTAAGATCCACATTAGCTGTAGGTTCAAGAGCGTGCAGTCCATCGAAACCGCAATTTACTGTAAAATCTAATAATGGAGTTATATCACCATCGGTGTGAAGTATAATTTTTTGCCCTCGTTCATGAATTGAATCCACTAATTTTTTGTAAGCGGGTAAAAGTAAATCATTAAATCTTTTCGGGGATATCATTGGGCCTGAACGATAAGCAAGATCAGCTGATTCAATCCAAACCTCCCTACCTACATCCATATATGTGCTAGTTAAAGC
>JAHLWE010000444.1 GCA_019058135.1 Promethearchaeota archaeon
GCTACGAAGTAAGGGAAAATGCTAAACATAAAGGTGAAGACCCATTTGATGAAAAAGATGAGGTGAAAGATGGTTAATAAAGAGAATTATAGAAATTTAATGGATTCAGAATTACAACGTTATTTTAAAGAATATTCCAATAAAACTGGAAAAACCGCCATTTGGGGATTGCATATCACAAAAGAATTTAAAAATTTCTTAAAAAATCATGAAAAAATTCCCAATAAAGTTAAAGAAAAACTATTAGAAAAAACTGCTGAAATTAACAAAAACAATGAAATTGAGAATTTTATAAAGTACCAAATTAAATCCTCCAATAGATCCCAAAATAATATCGCAAAAATAGTAAGAGAAATGTATTTTAAAATCAGTGCAGACACAGTAAAAAGAATTGCTCTTAAAAAAGTATTTAATAACAATTTAGAAAAATATGAGGAAAGGTTTCCCGTAATTGAAAAGACACCAGAAGAAATAAAAGAAGGTGTAAAAAATAATATTTTGTCAAGTGAGCCAGGCACACTAAAAGATATTGCAAAAAATTACGATATATCAAGCTATATAGTTAGTAAAATAGCTCGAGAGATTTTAACACCAGAAGAATATAGTGATAAATTTCCCGCTTTAAAAGATAAAATACCAGAAGAAATAAAAGAATCCATAAAAAATGATATTTTATCTAATGAGTCAGGAACTCTAACAGATATTGCAAAAAAATATGATGTGTCGCATTCATTGGTTAGAAATATAGCTCATGAGAATTTAACATCAGAAGAATATAAAGAAAAATTTCCCACATCTGAAAAGATATCAGAAGAAATTAAAGAAAGTATAAGAACTTACATTAAATCTGATGAACCAGATACTCTAAAAGATATTGCAAAAAAATTTAATGTATCACCTCAGACAGTTGGAAGAATAGCACGAGAAATTTTAAGTTCAGAAGAATATAAAGAAAAATTCCATATATATGAGAGGATAACAGAAGAAATAAAAGAATCCATAAAAAAGGATATTATGTCTAAAGAGTTTAATTCATTGATAAATATTGCAAAAAAAGTTAATGTATCAAGTCATACAGTTGGAAAAATAGCACGAGCAATTTTAACTCCAGACGAATATAAGGAAAAATTTCCTGCCTATGAAAAAATCTTAGAAGAAAAAAAAGAATCCATAAGAAAGGATATTATATCGGATGAGCCAGGTACTCTAAAAGATCTTGCAAAGAAACATGATATATCACCATCATCAATTAAAAGAATAGCTCAGGAGAGCTTGACGTCAGAAGAATATAAAGAAAAATTTCCCGCTTCACAAGAGAAAATAACTAAAGAAATGAAAGAATCCATAAGAAAGGACATTATGTCTGATAAGCCAGATACGTTAACAGATATTGGAAGAAAATATGATTTATCAAGGGATGCAGTTAAAAAAATAGCTCAAGAGAGTTTAACACTAGATCAATATAAAAAAAAATTTCCTGCTTCATTTGATCGAATACCAGAAGAAATAAAAGAATCAATAAAAGCGGAGATTGAATCTGATAAGCCAGGTACCTTAACTGATATTGCAAAGAAATATAAGATCTCACATAATTCGGTTAGAAATATGGCTCAAGAAATTTTAACGCCAGAAAAATATAAGGAAACATTTCAGACAATAGATAGGATACCAGAAAAAGTAAGAGGATCCATAAAAGCAGAGATCAAATCTGATAAATCAGGAACTTTAAGAAATATTGCAAATAAATATAAGGTATCAGAGCAATCAGTTAGCAGGATTGCTAAAGGAAATTTAACACTAGAACAATATAAAGAAAAATTCCCACAAGATATTCCTGCTGAGATAGGAACTATAACTCATAAATGTATAAATGATTTGGTTACTAAAGATTTCGATAAGAGAAGAAAAAATTCTCCTGATGTTCCAAAAATAATTTCAGAGCCAAGAATATATCATCCTTTAAGCGAAAAGCATGCAGATATGGGATTTGCGAATAATATGAAATATTTGCAGGAACTTTTGGCAAATCCAACAAATGGAAACTTAATAGCTCGAGAATTAGGGATGGATCCAAGGAAATTAGACCATATAAAATTCACTCAATTCGATTACACAAACTGGCTGATTGAAAAAAATATCATATCCAAAATTGAAAAATATCAACATCATGAGATTATGACCTTTATTGTTGGTACAAAATGGGATAATCGTTGGAAGGGGCGCACTAAGGAACTTCCAGTTGATGAGAGAATTAAATATCCAGAAAATATTAAAATTATTAGTGACGATTGTTTCGCTGACCTAATGGATATAAAAGGAATTAATAAAGAAAATTTGCAAGAAATAATTGAATTAAATAAAATAGGAGATTTAGAGGGTTTAAAAGAAATCAATGAGAAAAGTGAACAAAAATTACATAATACAGATGAATTAATTGAGGATCTCAAAAAAGAAGGATATATAAAGAAGGATATCAGTGAATACATCCATAATATAGAAAATAATAAACAACCTGAAGGCACTCTCGATCAGTTTATTTATAATGAAAAAAACATTAAAGAGCAAAAAGAAGATAAAGTGCTTGAAGGTGTACTTGATGAAATAAAAGTGCAAAAAGAAGATAAGGAGTTTGAAGGTGTACTAGATGAGATAAAAGAACAAAAAGAAGAGAATGAATTTGAAGGCGTACTGGATGAGATAAATGAAGAAAAAGAGGATGTTAAAAATGAAGATGTATCCGATGGAGATATTGAAGATGGAGAAGAAGATGAATATTTATCTGATGGCGACGTCAAAGATAGAGGAGAGGATGATGGTGAGGATGTATCTGATAATAATTATGAAAATTATTAATTAAATTTTAAATGAAGAATTTTAGATTTAACAGGAGTAAAAAAGAGTAATTATAATATAATCTTTTATCTTCCTTATTATTTTAAATAAATTGTATAGCCCATAAATACCTATTTTATTCGTGCATATAGATTTTTATTATCATCGAGTTTTTCTAATAATAATTGGGCATCTCTATTATCAACAGAAAGAGTTATATCTCCTCTCTTACTAAAACAC
>JAHLWE010000445.1 GCA_019058135.1 Promethearchaeota archaeon
ATTTTCACACCCTTATGTTTTGTGGCTTCACCAACCATTACTTCCATCATCATCAAGATTCTCCGAGATCCAAGAGGTCCAATATCTGTGGACATATCTCTGGGGTCTCCCATCTTTAATTTTTCAATCCCTTTTAGCAATAATTCAATATATTCATCATATATATCCTGATGTACAATTATTCGCTTCATTGAAAAACATTGTTGTCCTGAATTTGTATAGGAAGCAATTACATTCCATTTAGCTACTAATTCTAAATTTACTCCGGGCATTACGATTCCTGCATCATTTCCAGCACTTTCAAATATAAAATTTTTGAATGGAAAATTTATCATATTAACTCCAAGAAACTTCTGGGTATATTTTTTTAAAACTTCAGCGTAATCGATTAGAATCTGTTTTGCTGTATGCGAAGCGGCTACGCAAACAATATTTTTAATTAATTTTGATTCAATAAATATTTTGGTTGCAAAGTTACCAGGACTGATAACCAAATCATATGCTTCATTAAACGGAAAATCACTCTCATTAATTCTTTCTATACAATATTTCATTGTCAAGGGACAAGCTGTGGAAGGCTTTATAATAGCAGGGTTTCCTGTCATAAAGCTTGATCCCCAAAAGTACATTGGCAGACTCATAGGAGTATTACGGGGAGTTATACCTATAGTTAATCCCATAGGTTGATATTTTATGAGTGAAACTTGTCCACTTTCAAGATCACGTTGTGTTCTGTCTTTTACCAAATCGATAAACCAGTCAACATAAGAATATCCCTTTTCAATCATTGCAAATTCCCATTCTGAATAGCGAATGGGTAATCCTCCTTCAGCAACTATGATATCTTTAATTTTTTTCTTTTCTTTAATTAATACACCAGCTATATCTTTGATTACATCAATTCTTTCTTCTAATGTGGTGTTTAAAAGTCTTTTTTCCCACTGAACTGTTCTTCTAATCTTATTTTGAATTGTCTCTTCAGTATCTGCTTCAATAGATTCTATTACCTCCCCCGTATATTTATTTAAAACATCTAATTTCATATAAAAACCTCATTTCTTTTTATTATTCTTTTAATTTTCTTTATTTTTTTCTAAATATTCTTTATACCATGTGACAGTTTCTCGCAAACCTTTATCAAAAGGAGTAATTTTATAACCTAATTTATCAATAGCTTTTTGTGATGAATATGCCCAATTATATGTTGCCATTCTTATTAGTGCTCGGGTCATATAGGGTATTTTTTTAGTTATTTTTGCTTTAATTTCGCATAACCATCCATAAAACATAGCCGCCCACATTGGAAATTGCCGTGACTTTTTTACTTCGGCTATTTCTGCAATTAAATTAAGATAATCTTTAGTTGAGATAAATTCACCGCCAATAAAAAATTCTTCACCAATTAAATCATCTCTGTCAATAACATTTACCATTGGTTCAATAATATCCTTTACATAAGCCATACTAAATTGAGAAACTGATGTCTTAGGAATTCCTAGAAGTTTTCCTAAAATAACATCTATTGTCAGTTTTCCATAAAAATTGAAATCACCAGGACCGTAAACAAATCCTGGATAAAAGATGATTGTTTTAAGTCCTTGTTCTTTATATTCTTTGATTTTTTTTGTACTATAATATTTTGATCTCTCATAATCTATAAAAAAATCAATATTGCGTTCATAAGTTTCGAAATTAGGAACTTCATTGCCAACAGGATAAGGTCCGATAGCAAAAAATGAACTAACGAAAATTAGTTTTTTTTTTTTTTCTAGTGCTACTTTCGCAATGTTTTCGGAGCCATTGATATTAATTTCTTCGTAAATAGATTTATTTTTGGCCCAAATTTGAGTGTTTGCAGCGAGGTGATAAATTATATCAATATTATCGACAGCTTGATATAAACTATCAATATCTCGAACATCCCCAATAATGTATTGAATATTTTTTAGATCATTAAATGGTTCAATATTACTAGTTTCTCTTATAAGAAGTTTTAAGTTATGTCCTAATTCATGTAAATGCTCAACTAAAGGAACACCAATGAATCCAGTGCCACCAGTTATTAAGACATTAGTCATTTTAGTAGATATCTAAAATTTCATTCAAGAAAATTAAGAGGGTTATTTTCAAATTATTAAATTCTCGTTATTATTTTATTAAAAAGGTTTTCCGAATTTTCATAGTATTAAAGATTAAAATTTATTATAATTTCTCTTGTAGGAATTATATTAAAATATTATATACTTGCAAAAACATAAGCAATTAAGCCGAGAAAAGCCCCTACTTTTAAGAATAAGCTTATTTTTTTAAAATCGGCTGTCTGTAGATTACTTTTAATAGACAATATTAACGCATAAATAACGATAATAATTCCAAAAATCATTGAAATAAGGAATAAAATGGGATTTCTAATTGGTGTAAATAATGGTAAACTAAAAAAGATTATAGCCAAAATATCACAGACCACAGAAAACTTTGCTGTTTTTTCAATTCCAATCTGAATTGCTAAAGTTTTAATTCCATATTGTTTATCTCCTTCAATATCTTCACATCCTTTTATAATCTCACGAGAAAGTAAAAGAAAGAAACAGGTTAAAAAGAAATAATAAATGTATAGTGGAACTATTGAACTGTTCAAAATTGCGCCATAAATTAATCCTATTGAAAATGATAAACTAACAACTAAATTTCCTAGAAACCCTTGTTTTTTGCCCCATTTAGCATACACCCATCCTAAAAAACCGAAAAAAACAGCAAAAACTATATTAAGAAAACCCAAATTAAAAATTATACTATGAATGATTGATAGTGCTACTCCAATAGTTAAAATAATCAAGAAAAGTATTTTTGCTTGGCTTAGAGTTATTGATCCTCTTGGAATAGGACGTTCTGGACGATTAATTTTATCAATTTCGATATCATATATGTCATTAATTACCATCCCTGAACCTGCAATAAAGAAATAGGTCAATATACCTAATATTAAATTTATAAATATTATATCGATTGATATTTCTGTTCGAGTATTTAAAATACCTATTATTACTGTAAGTGCTCCCATAATACAATTTATAGGTCTTAAAATTTCTATAGCATCCTTGAATTTCATAACTACAAATCTTCTTTTGTTTCATTCATTTTTTTTCATAATTTTTTTCGTAAAGCTTTCCACAAGCTTTAATCTCATCAATGATCTCTTTTAGGGAGGTTCCTTTATCATTTAATGTATTATTCTCGAGAAAGGTGCCCATGACAACGATGTCTGCTCCATTTTCAATGAAACTTTTTGCATCCTCTTTATTATTAATTCCCCCACCAACAATTATGGGAATTTTTATATAATTAGATGTCATTTTGATAATTTTAGCCGGAATTTTTTCAGAACCAGAACCAGATTCTAAATAGATTAACTTGAAACCAAACATCTCCGCGGCAAATGCATAAGCTGTTGTTAATTTTGGTTTATTTCTTGGTAATAATTTTGCATTTCCAATCCATCCTGCAGTTGAACCTGGTTCGATTATTAAATATCCCATAGATATGCTTTCTAAATTAGCCATTTTAATTGGAAAACATGCGAGTGCCTGTTGACCAATAATAAAATAAGGATCTGTTGAATTCAATAAAGACATAAATAAAATTGCATCTGCTTTAGGAGAAATATTACTAATTCCACCTGGAAATATAATAACGGGCAAATCTACCTTATTCTTTATTGATTCAATTGTTTTATCAATAAACGTTTGGTCAAATGCAGTGGATCCTCCAACTAAAATTGCATCAGTTCCAGCGTCTTCAGCATATTTAGCAATTTTTGCTGCCCGAGAAGGACTTTGACGAATAGGGTCAGGATCTATAAGAGAGAAATGAAGAGCTCCATCTTCATTAATTTTATTAATGATATATCCGTAAGTCGTTTGCTTTTCAGATTCGTTTAGAATGATGTCCATTATCAATCATATTGTAAAACAATTAAAGATTTTAAAAGCTTTTAAAATCAATACGAATATTATTTTTGTGAAATATATTAAGAAGATTGATATAATTATTATTTTAACAAATATAATTACTTTTAATTGATGTAGTAATGGAAAGTTTACCTAAATCATATGATGTAATAGTCGTTGGTGCAGGAACCGGTGGGAGTACTGCAGCCCGATTTGCAGCTCAATATGGGCTCGATGTATGTTTGATTGACAGCAAAAAAAGGGATCAAATAGGAGAGAAGATCTGTGGGGATGGAATTGGAACTGAAATTTTTGAATTTCTGAACATCAATCCACCAAAAGGAGAAGAATTAGCATGCCACATAAAAGGCGCTAAATTGTATTCTCCAAATTTAAAAAAATGCATAATAATGCTTGACCCAAAGCAAGCAGGATATGTTGTCAATCGATTAGAATTTGGTCAACGATTATTAAATGAAGCAATTGATGCAGGAGTAAGGCAATTTTTAGATAATACTATGGCGTTAGATTTATTATATAAAAATGGAACAGTAAATGGAATAAAAGTAAAATTAAGCAATGGAGAAAAAGCCGATCTGCACTCAAAAATAATAATTGATGCAAGTGGATTTTATTCTCCATTGAGAAGAAATATAAAAAGTTCGATAATTGAGAAGGAAATTTCTAAAAAGGACTCAATTTTATGTTATAGAGAAATTGTAGATTTTGGTCCTGAAAATCCAAGAGTTAATGATCCAGATTATATATCAATTATTCTTGATCAAGAAAAAGCACCTGGTGGGTATATCTGGTATTTCCCGAAAAATGAACACTCAGTCAATATAGGATTAGGTGTATTTATGGATTTTAAAGGTAAAGTTAAAGAATTATATCGAAAAAATGTATTTGAGAATTACGTGAAGACTTCTGAATATAAGATAATATCTTCAGGAGGAGGAGTTGCTCCTGTGAGAAGGCCAATTTGGTCTTGTGCAGACAATGGGATTATGTTTATTGG
>JAHLWE010000446.1 GCA_019058135.1 Promethearchaeota archaeon
CCTATGATAAGTATTTTTTCTTGGGGAGATGATGCATTCAATTTTAATACATAAGGTTCCTTTTCAAAAATAATCTTGCTCTTTTCAATAATATCAATAAAATCATTAAAGCTAATCTCTTTTACAGAAAAAGGTGATTGAAGTATTTTCTTTATCATTTTTAAAAATGACTCAAATTTAACGTGATTACATATTAATTTGATTTAAAAATTACGATTTATGGGTTTTATTTTAATTAACCAGTTGAATTTATATTCTTCTATTCTTCTTCCTCAATCTCTCGTTTCAACCTTATTTTAAGTACTCTTAAAGCAAAATTAATTACATCTCCAATATTGCTCCATTTTTTCTTTCTAACCTGCTCTTTCACCCAATAGAACATATCCTGGTCTATAGGCGCAGTTAAATAAATAGGTTGGATTTCCCTTGTTTCTTCCGATTCGGCCTTATTTAATAGCCAAGAAACAATATTTGAGATCAATTTAAAATTATCTTCAGCATTTATTCCATAAGAATCATGTAAGCTTGAAAACAAAGACATATTTGCTAAAGCTACAATTTTACCTGAACCATAATGTCCTACTGCAACTACTGGTAATTCACTTACTGGTTCCTCAACCCAATCACTTCCATTGAAATATTCGTGCCATGAAGTATCTTTGGAAGAATAGGCAATATAATCAACATCTACATTGTCTTTTTCAACTGATTTATCAATTGATAATGTGCAGCCATTAGAATGAATAATACTTGAAATATCTCGCGTGATAAAATGAGGTATAAAATCCTTTATTACTGGCCGAGAATTTTCAATAGAGAAATATCGACCATCATATAAAGTATCATTATTAAATGTTATACCAAAATTTTTGGTTAGTTCTGATAAATTATTTTGATTCTCATAATCACCGCCTTGGTCATTTAGAATTAATAAACTTCCTCCATCATGAACATATTTAACTAAATCAGTAATTTCATCCGTTTCGATTAAAGATTCTGTAGGAACTCCAATAATAAAGATATCATATGTTGATAATTTTTTTTCGGTTAAACCCGCCTCTATTTTTCCTATCTTAAAATCTGAATTAACCATATACTCCAAAAAGTCAGCAAATGCTGCATCTTCAATTTTTAGTTTATTATTATGAGATTCATCAAAACCTATATTAATATTTTTCATTTTTATTTGCCATTCCTTTATGACTTCAATATTAAAAACACTATTTTAAATTAACTTAAAAGATAATGTATGATGAAAATATTATTCTATGGATTTTGACTTAAGATTGTAACGGAACATACAGTGTAGGCCCCACCCAAATTATGGGCTAGCCCAATCTTAGCATCTGGAACCTGTCTTCCATCTGCTCTTCCTTGAACTTGTTTGGTTACTTCATAGAGCATCCGGCAACCTGTAGAACCAATTGGATGACCAAAACTTTTAAGACCCCCTGATGGATTAACCGCAGTTTCTCCGTCCCAGTTAAACGTACCATTTTTCAATTCTTTAGCTGCTTGACCTCTTTCGCAAAATCCCAAATCTTGGCAATTTAACAATTCCGTAATTGTAAAACAATCATGGACTTCAGCACAACTGATTTCTTTTTTAGGATCCGTTATTCCGGCTTCTTTATATGCTAATTCTGCTGCTTTTCTGGTCGCTGGAAATGAAGTGAAATCGAAGCTCGGCCAATACCAAGGCATTCCTGTATAAACAGCTAATGCATTAGCTTTTACTAAAATATAATCATCTCCATGGGCATAACTCGGTGCAAGCTCTGGACTCGTTAATATCAATGCTGCTGAACCATCTGAAATAGCACAACAATCGTATCGACCCAAAGGATCTGCAATCATTGGAGCGTTTAAAACCGTTTCTAATGAAACTGGCCTTCTAAAATGGGCTTTAGGATGATGTGCTCCATTATCATGATTTTTTACTGCAACTCTCGCTAAATCTTCCTTAGTCCATCCATAATCTTTAAAACTACGTGTAGCTGCCAGTGAAAATATCGCAGGGGCAGAAGGTCTTGGATACATTGGATGACCAAATTTCCGAAATCCTGGCAACCCCCGGGAACCCTCATCTAATATTTTTTCAACACCACATGCTAAAACTACATCATTAACACCTGAAGCGACAGCATTACATGCATTTCTAAATGCATCCATACCAGAAGCACAATAATTTTCTACTCTTGTAATTGGAATACCCCACAATTTTAAAGCATCTGCAAATGTTCCGCCTGATAATCCTGTAAAATAATAATATATTCCCATCCAAACTGCTTCAATCTCATCTCTTTTTACTCCAGCATCTGTCATTGCTTCATCGGTAGATTTAATCAATAAAGAAAATTGATTTTCATCCCATAATTCTCCATATTTTGTTGCACCAACACCAATTATTGCAACTTTATCTCTAATACCTTTTATAACCATTTTTTTTTCATATTTTTAATAAAATTAAATAATAAAATAAATTTTTTTGAAAAAATCACAAATCCTTGAGATACTTTGTTAAATATTTCAAAATGTAGGTTGTTGCTTTTGTATTACGGATTAACTTATCCAAATTACCTTGAAATTTAAATTTGCCCATCCTCATCGCAATAGTCGGGTCTATTTCTCCCTTAATTAATCTTCTCCAATCAGTCTCATTTTCCGAAATATAACATTCAAAAGGTTTTTCGGATGGTCCACCAATGAACTCCACAC
>JAHLWE010000447.1 GCA_019058135.1 Promethearchaeota archaeon
CCTTTACTTTTAGAAAAAACTCAGGATTTAATTATTCGATATATTTCCTAATTATCTTAATCTCTAAAGATTTTATATAATGGATTATTTTCTGCTATCTCTTTCCGTAAAACTCTTTTTCTATAATAAGAATTCATTGATACAATTAAAGCAACTGACGGAACTATGTATTTTCCAAATTTAATTGGTCCAAATAAAACAAAATCACTTCCTGAAACTATACAATATATAAAAGCAGATGTAATTGCACTTATCCTTGCTTCTTTCCCAAATTGTTTGACTGATTTCCATGCATAAACAGCATTGGCTGGGGCGCATCCGGTTGGCAATCCGAATTCATTTTTTATCATAAATGAAGTATTTGCGTTTATAGAGATAGAGGGTAAATCTAATACTCCAGTATCAATAAGACAATTTTCTATTCCCGCTTTATTTGCTTTTGGTAATAGAGTCTCCCGTAAAAATTTTAATTTCTGCTTTGGAAAAACATAACGACTCCCAAATGTTAAAATAACAGCATTTTTTACACCTATTTCTTTAAATTTTTCAAGAGATTCATCCTTAGTGCTTTCATCTATGCTATTTAAAATCGCCCGATCCAACAGTCCATTCTCAGCCAATTTCGCCATAACTGGAACTCTTGATGAATCATTTAATCCATCCACTAAAAATGGGCAATCCACCAAATCCGATATGTATATACATTCTTTATATAATGGTTCCTCATAAGAGCCAACAATATCAATGATAAATGGGATTGAATTTTTTTCACAAACATCAACAAATTCATTAAGCTCTTGTTCAACTAACTTTTTGTCAATTTTGCCGGTTTTTTCATCAAGGAGTGCGGAGTGCCCCGCATAAAAAACAGAACCGATACATACATTCGGATTTTCTCCCGGTTGACCACCAATTTTAATATTTCCAATCGTTAATACTTTTTGTTCTTTTTCAAATTCTATCATATTTACAATTCACAAAGATTAATTCTTTTCAATTTTATTTTGTTCATTTGATAAAGTACTTGATTCAACCTCTTTAGAACCTTTAATTTTTCTTTTAATTAATATTCCCGCATAAATAATTGATATGATAAATTCCGGAATCCATTTATGAAGCAATAATATAATAATTGCCGCAATAAATGAACTTGCTGCAGAAATAGAGTAGTGTATATCATCCCAAGCATAGCCAATATAATATAAATAGAGTTGTATAACCATCCGGATAATATTTACAACATAAAATATTATAGAAGAGATAATTAGAGCTTTAAGTTTTCTCCACCATATATTTTTACTTGTGATTGGATCTTTTGAGTGTGGAATTGAGATAATAATTCCTGCAAATATTGCGATTGCTTGAATTCCGGTGCAGAATGTTTCGAAGCCAATATTCGGCTTTCCGGGGATCTCAAAATACCAATAATAAGGCCCATAAGGGTTATAAACGGCTTCAGCCCCCATCCCTGTCAAAAGATTCATAAAAAAAACGGTTTGTTTTATAACAATTTCATGAAGCCAAACCCAGTCATGACTAAAATAAATTAAAATTGAAATTAATGGAGTTCCTATTGCAAAAATAATCAATGATTTTATTGAAAAAATATATTTTTTTCCTTCAAATTCAATTTCTGGTGGCTTCATGAATGGATAATTATGTATTTGTTTAATTTATTTAAGATTTATTTTTCTAATTAAAAGTTTTTGAACTTATTTTTTTTTAATGATAAAATTTTTTAAATCAATTTAGTAAATAAATTATAGTATTTTTTCTTTTTGAGATATATTAAAATGAAAAATGTTTTTATTCGTGGTATATATTCAACCGCTTTAACCGACCTTTTTCTAAACGCGGGATACAATATAATCTATCCATCTCCACTAATTCAGAAAAGATTTAATTTAGCACCGGACAAAGAAAATAAAATAAAGGAAATGACTATTCAAGATCGCGATGATAATCAAGGAATAATTCTTTATATTTCTTTATTTAAAAAACACATTGAAAATCCCATAGAATTGATATCACAATTGCCTTTAAATCAAAAAATTTTTCCAGATTTGGTTACTCTCATTTCAAAATATTCACGTAATTCAATATATAAAGGAAAGGTTATAAGAACGTATAAAAATCGGGGGTATTCAATTGTAGATTTAAAAATAGAAAATGATTATAAACCAGATTATGGAATTATCTATTCCTATTATGATAAAAATTTCGAAGGCTTTTTTCAAGTAATTCAGGAAGATTCTGGAAGAAATCCTCCCATTTTAATGCCATTTAACTCATTAAGTGGAAATTATCTTGTATTATTAATAAAAGGTCATTCAAGAATCTTATTTAGCAAAAAGATCCAATCATCAAATCTTAAATCAAAATTGTTTAATTTAGGAAAATCATTTGAACTACCAGGATTTGATATCATTTTTCGGACTGCTGCTATGCATGCTTATGAGGAAGATCTTCGAGATGAATTTGATGAGATATTAGAATTAAAGAAATCAATAGATTTAAAAATTAAGCAAAAGCAAGATATTGGACTTGTATATCGAGATACAATTTCATGTCATTACTTATTTTCTGGAAATTTAAAACTAAAAATGGATGAATTTAGGCGTAAAATATGTAAAACTATTCAATATCATCATTCATTTAAATCAGGCTTTAACCCTCTATCTCAAAAATTTGAAATGATTATTGATTTCAATGAATATTTATTGGAAAAATTTCCTGAAGAAGAACAAAGAGTAAATTCTTCATTTATTGAATTTATTCATAAGAAATATTTTCAAAAAGACACATATATTCCAATAAATCATCAAAAAATTTTATTTAAGGTTGAATCTTTATCGCCAGGGAAAATAATTGAAAAAAGTGAGAAAACTCCATTCGAACTCAAGGTAAAAAGGGAATTTAAATCGGGAGGGCGTTATGATGGTTTAGATATTCCAATTGAAAAAGGAGATTATGCTTTAGTTCATTTTATCGAAGGAAATTGGAGTTATAAGAATGAGTATTTTGATCGTAATGATTCTTTTAAGGGTGCATATTACAATATTAATACACCTATTGAAATTCGTCCTGCGGAAATTCATTATTTAGATTTGGAGGTCGATGTTGTTGAGTTTGATAATGGTAGAAAAGAAGTTATTGATAAGGAGTTATTTAATACTTTATTTGAGCACCAAATTATTTCAAAAGAAACCTATGAAAGAGTTAATCAAGAAATCTCAAAAATTTTAAATGAATAATCTATTCATTTTTGAAGTGACTGAAAATGTTTAAAAAATTTTGTTTATCTTCAGAAGATGTTATACAAGTAGCTGTAAAAGCTTCAAAAAAAAGACGAGAAGATTTTAATGTTGATCCTTATGTGATCATATTTTTCTCTAATTTTTTATTAGAATATTTAAAGGAAAAAGCTAATATTAAGCAAATTGAATGGCTTGTACCGTTTCATCCTTACGGTTCTGGACAAATTTTTAGGGGGGATTATCAAGGAATACCAATCTCTGCAATTTCTCCTCCTATGGGAGCTTCACCTATTTCTTCAGTAATAGAGGATTTAATTTATTGTGGTGCAAAAGTAATTCTCCTTGTTTGTGGTTCATGGGAAATAGGTTTAAATGTGAAATTACTTGATTATCTTATTCCGACTCACACTCTAGGACCAGATGGTACATCGATTTATTACGGAAGGAAATCAGATGAAGAAATAGAAGTAGATAAGGAAATTGGTAATATTTTTATAGAAGAAACAAAAAAAAGGACTAATAATTATTATGTTGGGAAAAATTTCTCCAAAGAAGCATTATATCGAATAACGAGAGAGGAAATTCTTTCTTTACAAAAAAATGATTGCATTTCGATGGAGAATGGAGAACTTAATGTTCTGGGGATTATATGTCGGCACAAGAGAATTAAATTTGGAGCAATATTTTACAGTTATTATAATCCACTTGAAGGATGGATTATTCCCTGGATGGGTGATGATTATAAAGATTGTGTAAATCTTGAAGCTGAAATCGCCTTAGCAACAATAAAACGATTGGAAAAAAAAGATAGATGAAATTAAGGAGTGAAAATCTTAGAGCATCAGCACTTTTGAAAGATCACTTAATAAAAATGCTTTTAATAAATTTACTGTATGAATTAAATCTGAATATTGAATCGTTTCTACATTTGTATGCATATATCTTAGTGGGACACCAACTAGCGCACATGGAATACCTGATTTAGTCATTTGAATTACCCGTGCATTTGTAGGGGTTATACTTGGCTCTGCTCTTAAAGTAAAAGGAATATTCTCTTTTTTAGCTAAATCAATTAACGTTTTACTTAATTTGGAATGCATATTTGGGCCTACTCTTATTGCTACTCCAGATCCCAATGAACATTCAAAATATTTTTCCTTATCAATTCCGGGAAAATCAATTGCGTGATTTACCTCAACCGCTAATCCTATATCAGGAGAAACCTTATATGATCCAACAGTTGCCCCTCTTGTTCCAATTTCTTCCTGGCTGGAAAATAAAAATATTAAATTATGAGGTAATTTATCGGAAATCTGAGAAATTTCCATAATTAATTTCATAAGGACAAAGCAGCCTGCTCGGTCGTCGAATGATTTTGCAAAGATTCTCTGATTTTTTATCAATCTTGAACATTCTTGCTTGAATGTAATATAATCCCCTACAGAAACCAATTCTTTACATTCCTGTTCATCTTTAGTGCCGATATCAATAAATAGATCTTCTATCTTACTTATTTTTTTTCTTTCTTCTTGTTTAAGAAGATGTAACGGTTTTTCTCCAATAATTCCAATAATATCTTGTCCCGAACTCGAATGAACAGTAACTATTTGCCCAGGAAGAATTCGTGGATTTTGGCCACCTACTTGGGAAAATCTGATAAAACCTTTTTTGTCAATAAACCTTACCATAAACCCAATCTCATCCGCGTGTGCATCTAATAAGATATTTAATTTTGTCTTAGTGTCTCCTATTTTTTCTCCATTAATGAAACCAAATAAATTACCAATAGAATCGATTTCTACTTTCGAACAATACGGTGTAATTATTTTTTTAATATATTCTCTTATTTTACCTTCATTTCCTGAGCATCCTTGGATTTCAGTAAGGTTTTTTATAATTTTAAAATCTTCTTCAAAATTCATTTTACAAACCTCTAATAGTATTACTTTATTGAAATTAACATAGTATTTATTTTTAAAAATAAATCTAAAGGTAAAATTTTTTTTTGATGTTATTTTTTCTTATTTATAATAATTGAGGAGTTATTCTAAATGTCTGAAGATTCAAATAATGAAAAAAAAGAAGAAAATGAAGAAATAAATTCTAATGAAAGTAAAGAAACTGAAGTGAAAAAGGAAGAAAAGAGGAAAGCGAAATTTACGTTTAATTGCACAAGATGTAATAAATGTTGCGCTGCAAGAGGTCCTGTTCCTCTCACATTTTGGGATTTAGAAATGTGGGCAAGAAATGGTGTTTTGATCAATTTTATGCCATATTTAGAACTGTATAAGAATCCCGCTGGAAATTTGGATCTTATACTTAAACCAATCCCAATCCCAAAAGATGATGCAGATCAAAAAGCAACTTCATTAGATCCGTTTGCATCTACTCCAATTGAAGAATTATTGGATGAAAAATGCCCTTTATATAATCTAGAGAAAAAGGAATGTTTAATTTATGAGAATAGACCGCTCAGTTGCAGGACTTATCCATTGGAATTTGACGGAAAAAATTATTCTATTGTTGATGTGGATTGCCCCGGAGTAGGTCAAGAGGGAATGACTAAAGAAGAATTAGAAAAAATGAGAGAAACTGCCAAACTGATGTTTGCTGAACTTACAAGGATAAGGATTAATATTCCCGTATTGCATCAAATCATACAAAAAGATGTAATGATGGAATTAGTCAAACAAAATAAAGAAGCAATGGAAAGTATGAGCGAAGAAGATAAAAAGAAAATTAATGAAATATTTGGCAAATCACGTAACGTTTCTGAAAAATAACCGTTTTCACAAGAAATATTTAAACCAAATTGAATGTTAACTGATAATCAGTTTAAAATTAATATTTTTTAAAGAGCATAAAGATATGGACAGTTTAAAGATAAAAAATTCGGTTATTGAATTAAAACAAGGCGATATTACAGAATGCGATACTGATGCAATAGTAAATGCATCTAATTCTCAATTAGTACTTGGTGGTGGTGTTGCTGGAGCTATACGTCGCAAAGGTGGTCCTATAATTCAAGAAGAATGTAATAAAATCGGTGGAACTCCAGTTGGCACTGCAGTCATTACTACTGGTGGCAATTTAAAAGCACGATTCGTTATTCATGCTGTAGGACCTCGAATGGGAGAAGGAAATGAAGATGAGAAGCTGAAAAATGCTACTTTAAATAGTCTTAAACTAATGGATAAACATAATTTGAAATCAATAGCATTTCCAGCGATCTCTACAGGAATTTTTGGTTATCCAATCGATAAATGTGCAAAAATAATGATTTCCTCCACTAACCAATATCTTAAATCAGAAACTCAAATTCTTAAAGTAATATTTTGCTTATATACTAAAGGCGATTATGATGTTTTCAAAAGAGAATTAGACAATTTTGGATAAAATTATCATCTAAAAATAAATATATATTTACAAATTTTTTTAGAAATAATACTCAAAAAAAAATTTTAAATTGATAATTTTTGCCTTACAGCGCTTCTATTGATGTCGTAGTATCAGATATTACTGAACTTGAAGTAGATGCAATAGTCAATCCTACAAATACAAAATTATTGCCCGGAGGCGGATTACCTACCCAAATCTTAAAAAAAGGGGGTCCTAAAATCCAAATTCAATGTAATACAATAATTAATAAAATCACAACATTACCTATTTGCTCATCGGTAATTACAACTGATGGAAAACTCAAAGCCCTTAATGTCATTCATACTGCTTGCCCTTATAAGGGTTTAGGGAATGAAAAAAACAAGCTAAGATTATGCACCGTAAATTCCTTAAAACTTTTAGATAAACATAATTTAAAATCAATTGCATTTCCATTAATTTCCATAGGGCTATATGGATTCTCAGTCGAACAGAGTGCCACTATTATGTTGAATTCTATAAAGGAATATTTACAAACAAATAGTACAGTAGAAAAAAAATTTTTTGTTTAGAAGACGATGATACATATAAAGAATTTGAGAAAATAATTCTTAATTTTGATTTTTAAAAAAAAGCAATGCTTCTTTTATAAGATTTTTATCTTTTATTAAATAAATAAAATTGAATTTAATTTCAAAAAAAATAACATAAATATATATAGCAATTTAAGAAAATTATGTAGAATAAATTATAATGAAATAAGAATAATATTTTTCTTACTAAATGAAAATTTAACATAGATGATAATCTGATGGATTTGGAAGCATCAAAGAAAGATTCAAATTATATTTCTCGAAAAGAACTTTATTTAATTAGAAAAGAAAAGTTACTAAAAGAAATTCAATCAGCAGAAAGATTGATGGAAAAAGATGTAGAACCACTTAGAATTGCTGATGAGTTTATTCATGGCATGTTTAAATTGATGGAAGATGGAATCACTAGAAGAAATTCTAATTTAAGTAAAAAAGAAATTGACAAAAAGATAAGAGAGATATTAACATTCACAGAAAAAATTAAAAAAAATAGAATTAGAGGTAAAGATCATTGGCAGAAATAGAAGATATATTATCTCGTCTAGAAAAAATATTCAAATCTGTAAAACTTAAACATGTAATTGTAGGAGGAATCGCAGTAATCCATTACGGTCACGTACGAGGAACTCAAGATATTGATATTATAATTGAAGATGATAATTCAAAATTCCCTCAATTTTTAAATTTATTAAAAAGTTTTGATTTTGATGTTTTAGATAATCAGTTTTATTTAGGTTATCAAGAAAACACTCAAGTATCGATCTTTGATAAAAAAAGTTATCTAAGATTGGATGTTAAAGTTGCCCATAAAAGTAGAGAGCTAGAAGTTCTAAATAATGCTATTCAACAAAAATTAATGGGCCATGATTTATGGCACCTCTCGAATACGTATTATTAGGAAAAATTATGTATATGGGAAAAATTGATGATATTCCAGATTCAGAACTTCTTGAATATCAAGATATATTTGATTTTTTAACAATTTTTCACCTTAATAAAAATAAAATTAATATGAAATTTTTAAGCAAAAAAGTTGAAGAAATTGGATTAAACTCAACTTTTAAAAGATTATTGGCTATTAAAATGTAAATAATACTTAGAATTAAGCTTTTTGAGAATTTTATAAATAAAAGTAGTCCCCCTTAATGCTTATATTTTTATGGGAAAAATTAAAGTTAAATATAATAATATTTAAACTAAATTTATGTCTGATCAAAAAATATATTACAAATTCTGGCCTGAAGGAGTTCCAAAGGAAATTAATATTCCTAATAAAACTCTTGTTGACTTTCTTGAAGATTCTGCCAAAATTTATCCCAATAATATCATAACTCATTTTATGGGATTTGAAATTACTTATTCTCAATTTCTTGATATTGTCTATCGCATAGCAACTAAACTAACTGAACTTGGATTAAAAAAGGGTGATTGCATCGCAATTCATTTTACAAATAATCCGGCATTTATTGCGTGTTATTATGGTGCTTTAAAAATAGGAGGAGTTGTATCATGTATATCGCCTTTATTTAAAAGTTTAGAAATTCAAAGGCAATTAATTGATAGTGAAGCGAAAGTTTATATTGGTTGGGAAGGGTTTTGTGCTATGGTAGATCCTATTATCGATGAAACTGGAGTGAAACATAAATTTTATAGCAATCTTGGACCATATCTATCACCAGATCCAATGGCAAAACCTGAATATCCCACAAGTGGAGAACCTACTTTTGAAGATCTAATACGTGAGACTGTACCAAATCCACCAAATGTTAAAATTAATTCGGAAGCCCTCGCATTACTCCAATATACTGGTGGGACAACTGGTTATCCCAAAGGTGCTATGCTTAGTCATAGAAATATTATTGCAAATATTTTACAAGCTGATGCATGGTTTATTGAAAAAGAACTTGGTAAAGAGATTCTACTGGCCGCACTCCCATTCTATCACATTTTTATGGGGACCTTAATGAATTTTACAATATATCTTGGATCGAAACTTGTTTGCGTTTTTAATCCAAGAGAAGCTCATGAAATAATAGAAGCCATAGAATCTACAAAAGTTACTATCTTTCCTGGTGTTCCAGCTATATTTAATAATCTAAATAATTTTGAAGGAATTGAAAAGCATGATTTATCTAGCATTAAATATTGCATAAGTGGCGCTGCACCACTTCCAGATGAAGTGAGAAAGAAATTTGAAAAATTAACCGGTGCAAAACTAAGAGAAGGCTATGGATTAACTGAGATGTCTCCATTTACTACATGTAATCCCTTTACAGAAAATTTTAAACCTGGTACAATTGGTATTCCATTTTCTAGTACTGAAGTAAAAATAAGTGATTCTGAAGGAAATACGCTTGGAATTAATGAAATTGGAGAATTCATTGTGAAAGGTCCTCAAATGATGTCCGGATATTATAAAAGAGAAGATGAAACAAAAAATACAATTAAAAATGGCTGGCTGTATACTGGAGATTTGGCTTTAATGGATGAAGATGGATTTATAGTAATTAAGGATAGGGCTAAAAATTTAATAAAGTATAAAGGACACTCGGTCTATCCGAGAGAAGTAGAAGATTTGTTATATTATAATGATGCAATTAAAGAATGCGGGGTTATCGGTATAATAGATAATGAAGGAAAAGAAAACATAAAAGCTTATATCGTATTAAAGGATGAATTCAAGGGAAAGGTTTCTGAACAAGATATTATTGATTGGGCGAAAGATAATATGGCATTTGATAAATATCCACGATTTATAGAATTTATTGAGGAACTTCCTAAAACATTTGTAGGAAAAGTCCTTCATCGAGAATTAAGAGAAATAGAAAAGCAAAAATAAGAGTCTAATTTAATTTTTTCTTATTTTATTTCCAATTTTTTTGCTATATTATTTCTGAAAAGAATAATTAATTTACTTTAGACTTCTCTTTGTGTTTTATTATTGGATTTTTTATAAGAAACCTATCAATAATTACCATTATTATGTTAAGAATGATTAAAGCAATGAATCCAGATAATCCAGCCACAGAATTTATTAAATCATTTCCACCTCTTAAGACTATAGAAATTCCGGCAATTACATTAAGTGTTCCATGGAAAACTGAGGCAATGAAAACTGATTCACCTTTTAATGTTAAATATGTTAGAATTGGTGATAGTAATACTGTAAAACCAACCATCATAAAAACACCTTCAATTCGGTGTTCAGGATAATTAAGCCCAAAAAATAATATAATTGGTGCATGCCAGAACCCCCACACAATTCCAATTAAAATTGAAGCCCTCCAAAATCCAAAATTTTTTTTACCCAATGAATCTAACATAAATCCTCTCCAACCCAGCTCTTCACCAAATGCAAAAAATGCATTATATGTAGCACCAAAAATAATTGCATTTGGAATTGATGTTAATATATAAATCTTGGCGGGATCTGGTAGTGATAATAAGGATTCTGGTAAATCTGCGTATTGTTGCAAGGTCTCCAAGTTCTTATCATACTCTACTCCAGGAAAGGAGAGAGCAATGAATAATGCTAAAAATACAATTATAAAGCTTAACACAATTGCAATTAAATAATAAGTGAATTTTCCAAATTTTAACCCCTTAATATTTAAAATCTTTTCTTTTCGGATAAATTTTTGGATAAAAATTGCTGTTAAAGTTGGCAGAAACATATATGCTAAAACAAAAATGTTAAATATTTCACTGGATAAAAATTGGAAAATAAGTCCTAAAACATAAAATACTCCAAATACACTAAAGGAAATACCTAGTACAATAATAATATAAAGAGTTAAATCATTATATTTTATTTCTTTTTTAGAATTTTCTGTTAACTATACCATCTCTTATTTATAAGTAATTTTTATTTCTTATCTATATCAGTATCCAATGAAGTATTTTTTTATCCTTAATTTTTATTTTTTTCTACTCCGACATTATCCGCACCTTAATTATTCATCATATCTAATTTTTTTTAAGCTTCGAGAAATGTTTCAACTAATACATCCTGATTATCTTGTAATGTCCCCGGC
>JAHLWE010000448.1 GCA_019058135.1 Promethearchaeota archaeon
GTCTTCCTATAATTTAGGTAGTCCAGGAGAGCCCACACAAGGAGCTGGTGCAGTTGCTTTAGTTTTATCAAAAAATCGACGAATTGCAACCTTTAGTAAGAAATTTGGAAAAATTTCAGGAAATATTAATGATTTTTATAGACCCGCAAATGAATCAGGTCCTCAAGTATTTGGACGATATTACGTTGATTCTTATCTTAATTTTCAATTAGCTGCATTTGATGATTTAACTAAAAATATTGGAGATTTTTACGCAGATTATTATGTATTTCATGCTCCATATAGTAAGCTAGCTTTAAAATGCATGCAGAATATAATCGTTAAGCGTTGGGTTAAGGATATAAGTAGAACTTTAAAAATTGAACCGCATCATGTAAGATCTTCAATTATTAAAAAAATAAATGACTTTATGCAAAATATAAGTTTCATTCCAGAATTTTTAGGTGTAAAATTAAAAGATAAAGGATTGAAATTAACTCAACTAGACATCATGAAAAATTGGGTACTTACAAATATAAAAAATAGAGTAATTCCACAATTGAAAGTCCCTATGCATTTCGGTAATATGTATTCAGCTTCAGTTTGGGCTCAAATATTGTATATCCTCGAAACTTCTGCTCGTGTGGATAGTACAATTTATTTTGGTTCTTATGGTTCTGGGGCAACTTGTATTACGGGTTTATTAAAAGTTCAACCAAGATTTAATCGAGTAGTTAGACACAGACCTCAAATTATTGATTATCTTAAAATAAAAGAACGAAAAAGTGTTCGAGAATACGAACAGATAAAACAAGGTCTTTTAACACCCCACATTAGCTTAGGACATATAGAGGAATATAAAAAAAATAACGCAAAAGGTTTTACACTTCATTTTTGCGATGAAGGATGTATAATTCCACATATAGAGGGATTAAATTATTGTCCTAAAGGACATTCTGGTCTTTATACGAAGTTTTTTCCACTATTTGCTGTATTAATTTCTGAGCCAATCGATAGAAATGGAAATGACCTTAGCTTCCTAAAAGAAGATCTAGTAAGAATCCATGGCTATCCAATAAGAGGAAATCTTTTAGAATGTGAGATGCGTCGTGTTGAAAGTACGCTTGAAGATCAATCCGTAAGTAATGGATTGTTAAATTGGACTCCTACTTATATTCCCTTAAATAAATCGGCTTATCATTATATTAATATTTAGGGTCAATGATGTTTAATATTGTTCCTAAGTCTCTTGTGAATCAATTAAAAAACGACTATGATGAGATTTTAAATTATTTAATTAAAAGGAATTATAATATTCAAACACTCCCATTAAAAAATAAGGCAATATCTGATGAGGGTGAATCATATACATTAGCATATCCTATTCAAGGAGTACTTAAATATCATGGGTTGGTAAGTAAAGAACATCGAATCTCGTATTTCCCCAGTGTTTCTTTTAATAATGATGCAGCCATTACAGTTTCTTATTTAAAATTTGATAAGCGATTAAGAGAAGATATTGCATTTTTAAATGGAAAAAAATTATCGAACGATAATTTAAAGAGAATTGCAATTTCTTTAGATCTAATTAGGGAATATTCAAAAATTAAATTAAAAGTTTTATTAATTTCGGGTAATTTTTTAAAAACTTCGCATAAATTGTTAACTGGTAAAGGATTAGGAACATCTGCTTCCGGTTCTGCAGCTCTTGCTTTAGCTGCAATTTCGATATTATATAACAATGAATCAGAATATATTGAAAATAAACGTTTAATTAGCTTATTTTCTAGATATTTAGCTGGATCTGGAACACGTAGTGCCGCAGGTGGATTCGCACTTTGGTTGAGTCATCCTACAATAGATCCATTTGACTGTTTTGCAATCCGCCTTGATAGAGAAGAACACAAAAAATTTGTTAATAACATTTCCCTTATAACTATTCCAATCAATTCTGATTTAAAAACCGAACAAGTCCATAAGATTGCCCCAAAATCGCCTTTTTTTCCTTCTTGGTTAAAAGAACGGAAAAAAAAGGTTTTTGATTTCTTTATGGCATTAGATAATTGTGATTTAAATAAAATTGGAGAATTAGCGGAATATGATACAATGTGTCTGCATTCAATAACAATGACCGCACAACAAAAGCAAAATATTATTGCTTGGAAGCCAGATACTCTAGCGATTATGCTTCGAGTTCGAGAACTGCGTGCATCTGGTTATAATGTATATTTTTCAATTGATACGGGTCCTTCAGTGGTATTATTAACATATAAAAATGAAAAAAATAGTATAATTAATAATTTAAAAGAATTAAATCCGAATTTGGACATTATTGAAGGAAAAATTGGAGGAGCAAGCAAATTAATTCGTGCTAATTCTCCCAATGCTCAACTGCTAAAAGAAAATATAAATAAATTTAATATTTCTTAAATAATATATGTAAAATAATGAATGATATCAACTCTAATATTCCTGGATTTTATAAATTATCAATTGATGAACGCCAACAAGTAATAACTAAACTTGTTAATCTTAATACAGAAGAATTCAAGTTGTTAAAAAATTATGGATATATTTCTCCTTCCCAACTAGATAAATTAATAGAAAATGTTATAGGGAGTTATCATTTACCAATGGGTATTGCATGCAATTTTAAAATTAATAATAAAGATTATTTAATACCAATGGTAATTGAAGAGCCTTCTGTCGTAGCTGCGGCTTCAAATGCTGCAAAAATTGCGAGAAAAAATGGTGGATTCTATTCTGAAAAAATTAGATCAATAATGTTTTCTCAGATACAAGTTACGAATATAAAAAATATGAATATTGCAAAAGAAAATATTGAGAAAAATAAGGATAAAATTTTAAAAATCGCGAATGAACAAGATCCAATTTTAACAAGTTTAAAAGGGGGTGCATTTGATCTTGAAATTCATGAAATATCAACAAGAAAAGGCCCTATGCTGATTGTTCATTTATTAGTAGATGTTTTAGATGCAATGGGAGCCAATGTAGTAAATACTATGGCAGAAGCTGTAGCACCTTATATTGAAGAAATTTGTGAGGGACAAGTTTTTCTTAGAATTGTATCTAATTTAGCCATACATCGTCTTGCAAAGTGTAGAGCTGTTTTTGATAAAGAGTTATTGGGTGGAGATAAGGTAGTTGAGGGTATAATAAATGCCTATGAATTTGCACTCGCTGATCCTTTCAGAGCAACAACCCATAATAAAGGCATAATGAACGGAATTGTGGCTTTAACAATGGCTACAGGAAATGACACACGCGCTATAGAAGCTGGGGCTCATGCATTTGCAGCATTAAGTGGACATTATTCTCCATTGACAAAATTTCAAGTTGATTCAGATGGGAACTTAGCAGGAGAAATAGAAATACCTCTTGCTCTTGGCATTATAGGTGGAATGACTAAAATACATCCTATGGCACGATTAGCGTTAAAAATTTTAAATATTAAAAGTGCTAATGAGCTTTCTCAAGTAGCAGCCGCTCTCGGTTTGGCTCAAAATGTAGCTGCTCTAAGGGCTTTAGCTTCAGAAGGAATCCAAAAAGGACATATGTCCCTACATTCAAGAAATATTGCAAAACTAGCGGGAGTACCTGAAGAATTAATAGAAAAAGTTGCAAAAAAATTGGTGGAAGATAAAAAAATTAGAGTTGATTATGCGAAAGAAATTTTTAAAAAAATAATTGATAGTGAAAACCTTTAGTTTTTTAAAATTTATTCATGTAAGTTTTCTTAAAAAAAAAACAATAATGTAGATAATTGTATTATTAAAAATAAGTCTTTGAGATGATTGAAATTTATGGGATTTAGAGAATATATAAATCAAATTGATGAGAAAGGTCTTCTTCGAAAGGTAGGTGTTGAAGTATCGAAGAAATTAGAGATCTCTGGAATTTTAAAAAGAATTGAACCAACCCCAGTAATGTTTAATAATGTTAAAGAATCGGAATTTCGAGTGGTTGGTAATATATTTTGTACCAAGAATGTAATTGCTTCATATTTCGGCGTGACTCTGGTAGATCTCATACCAATGCTTTCAAAAGCAATATCTGAACGTTCGGAACCAGAGATTGTTTCAAACGCTCCTTGTCAAGAAGTAATTGAATCGAACGTTGATTTAGATAAACTTCCAATTTTATTCCATTGTGAAAAAGATGGTGGGAATTATATCAGTTCTGCTGTTGTTATTACTAGAGATCCAGATTATGGACAAAATATGGATTTTCATCGAGCAATGCAATTTTCTAAAGAAAAATTTGCCACTCGAATAGTTAGTGGTCGTCATTTTCATAAATTTTTGGAAAAAAACGGTGAATTAGATGTAGCATTTTGTATTGGAAATACTCCTAACATTCTAATTGCTGGAGCGACTTCTGTAGATGTTGGAGTTGATGAATTACAAATAGCAAATGCATTAGAACCCATTAAAGTTGTTAAAGCAAATTCAGTAGATCTTTTAATTCCTGCAGAAACAGAATTTGTTTTAGAAGGTCGCGTTTATATGGAAGAAAAACACTCTGAAGGGCCATTTGTCGATTTAACAGAAACTTATGACGTGATTAGGGAAGAACCTGTTTTTAAAGTCAAAAAAATCACTCATAGAAAGAAGGCAATTTGGCAAGCTTTATTACCGGGGGCGCTTGAGCATAAAATATTAATGGGAATGCCGCGAGAACCAACTATTTTCAAAAAAATAAATGAAGCAGAAGTGATATGCTTGGATGTAAATATTAATCCTGGTGGATGTTCCTGGTTACATGCAATTATCCAAATTGATAAAAAAACAGAAGAAGATGGCAAAATAGCAATAGAAGAAGCTTTTGCTGGTCATAAAAGCTGTAAACATGTTCTCATTGTTGATAAAGATATTAATATTTATGACCCTATATCTGTAGAATGGGCAATGGCAACTCGCTTTCAAGGGGATACGAGAATGATCATCAAAGATAAAGAACCAGGAAGTAGTCTAGATCCTAGTGCTGAGCCTGGAACAAAAATGACTACAAAAATTGGTTTTGATTTGACAAAACCACTTGTAGCTAGAGGAAAGAGTTATAATAAAGCAGATTTCCCTAAAGTAGACATAAATAAATATTTTTAATATATAGGAGTCGATGAGATTGAAATTAACATCAGAAGAAAAAGATATGTTGGATGGCAAGCAAGGAAGATCAACTCAAAAATCCATGGAGATATTAACCACATTAGGTGAGATATTTGATGCAGAATGTATGATTGAGGTTTATAGCGTGCAAATAGCAGGAGTTTCTTATGCAAATTTAGGGGAAGCAGGTCTAGAATTTTTAGGTGAGATGGCAGAAGATGGAAAGGTTAGGGTCTTAACAACTTTAAATCCAGCCGGAATGGACCGAGAAAATTGGCAAGCTTTAGGAATTGAAAAAGAATTTGCTATTAATCAAAACCGTGCTATAGATACCTTTGCAAAAATGGGAATAATTACAACATGTTCTTGTACACCATATTTAATAGGAAACACCCCACATTTTGGTCAGCATATTGCCTGGGCCGAGAGTAGTGCTGTTTGCTATTCAAATTCTGTTATTGGTGCTCGAACAAATCGTGAAGGTGGTCCGAGTGCACTAGCTGCTGCTTTAACTGGAAAAACACCAAAATATGGCTATCATCTAGATAAAAATCGTCATGGACAGGTTTTAATTGAAGTTAAGGTTCCAGTGAAAGGTACAGATGAATTTGGCGTGTTAGGAAAAATAATTGGGGATAAATTGGTTGAATTAGGAAAGAAAATACCTTATATTACTGGAATTTCTTCAGCAACAGTTGAGGAACTTAAATCATTCTGCGCTTCAGTGGCTACTTATGGAGGTACAGCATTATTTCATATGGAAGGCATAACCCCAGAATATAATATGTATCCTAAGCCAAGAGATGATATTTTTGAAATTAATCAGGATAACCTTAATAAAACTCGTTCTGATCTTATTGATGATGATATTGAAATTGATTTCGTTAGTATCGGGTGTCCTCACGCTTCAATTCACGAAATAGCAACAATTACAAGTTTATTGAAAGGTAATAAAGTAAATAAAGAATTTTGGATTACTACTGCTCGACCTACAAAAAGAATTGCAGATGAAGCTGGATATTCTAAAATTATTGAGGATGCTGGGGCCAAATTCGCTTCAGATACATGTTGTGTTGTAGCTCCTATTAAAGGTCGCTTTAAAGCAATTATGGTAGATTCAGCTAAAGCATGCTATTATGGTCGAGCAAAGAATAAATTTAAAGTAAAAATTGGAACGATTGAAGAATGTGTTAAGGAGGCTACAAAATGAAGTTAGAAGGAAGAAAAATTTATAAAGGAACTGTAGAAGCAGAAGCAATCGTTACAAAAGATGGAATTTCATTCTATGGTGGTGTAGACCCTGATACTGGTAAAGTTGTTGAAGTGGGACATGAATTAGAGGGTCAATCAATAACTGGAAAAGTGTTAGTTTTTCCTACTGGAAAAGGTTCAACAGTAGGGTCCTATACGATGTATCGGATGAAGAAAAAGAATACTGCTCCAGCTGCAATAGTAAATGAACAAATCGACACGATAATAGCAGTGGGTTGTATAATTAGTGAAATTCCTTGTGTGGACAAAATTGATATTAATAATATTAAAACTGGACAAAAAATCATTGTTAATGGTTCAGAAGGAACTGTAGAGATAAAATAAAATGGGGTAAAACTAATGGGATTTGGTAAAGGTTATGGAAAAACAATTTTATTTGGCGAACATTTTGTTTTATATGGGTTTTCAGCAATCGCATCAGCATTAGGTTCTTCTACGACTGCTAATGTTAAAATTATCGAAGGTAAAGGATGGATTGTTGATGATCAGAGACCTGAAACGCCAGGTTATAAAATAAAGAAATTTGATGAAGCACAAAAATCCATTAAAAATGTATTAGAGTATCTAAAAATAGATACAGATAGTCAAAAACTTGAAATAACTTTTGCTGGAGATTTAATTGCTGCGAGTGGAGTTGGTGCTTCAGCGGCTCAATGTACATCACTAGCTCGAGCCTTAAATGACAGCTTTAATCTAAATTTGGACGATGAAAAGATAAATGAAGCTGCGTATGAAGGAGAGAAAGCATATCACGGAACCCCTTCTGGCATTGACAATACCGCCTCAACTTATGGAGGATTGATTTGGTTTGTGAAAAACTTGAGTGGTGGGAAAAATACTATGGATCTCTTGCAATCACCAATAAGAATACCATTAATAATTGCCAATTCAGGAATAACTGCCTCTACAGCAGAAGTAGTAGCTGATGTTCGGCGTTTGAAACATGAAAATCCTAATAAATTTGAGAAAATTTTTAAGGAATATAAAGAAATAGCAGATAAAGCAAAAATAGCCATACTTGAAGGAAATATTATTTCTATAGGAAATTTAATGAATCAAAACCACAAATTACTCCAAGCAATTACGGTTTCAGGAGAAATAAATGATAAGTTAGTTCAAATAGCGTTAAAAAATGGAGCGATTGGAGCTAAAATGACAGGAACAGGACGTGGTGGTTTAGTAATTGCTTTAGCTGAAAATAAAGAAATGCAAGAAAAAATAGCCAAGGCAATCGAAAAAGAGGGTTATGATGCCTGGAAAACCATAATTGGATGAGATTGATTTAAATTGAATAACAATAATGAAATTTATCTATTGAAGTTAGGTGGAAGTTTATTAACTGATAAAAATAAGGCCTTTTCTATTAGAAAAAATGTTGTTAAAAGCGCAGTTCAACAAATTATAGATGCTAATGAAAAATTAATATTAATTCATGGAGGAGGTTCGTTTGGCCATCCTCTTGCAAAAAAGTACAGCCTTTCAAAGGGTATAAATGCATCTATTCCAAATCAAATTCTTGGACTTACTGAAACACACCAATCAATGAACAAATTCAATTCCTATTTAATTAATCAATTTTTAGAAAAAAAATATCCTGCATTATCAATTCAAGCTTCCAGTATTTTCATCAAAGATTCTCAAAATATCTCAACTCAATCGATTAATGTTATTGAAACCGCCTTAGATCTTGATATTTTACCTATTTTGTATGGAGATATAATCCTTGATTCAAAGGGGTCATTCTCAATTATTTCTGGGGACCAAATCATCGTGGAATTATGTAAAGAAATTAAAAAGTATAATATCTCTAAAATTATTTTCGCTATTGAAAAAGATGGATTATTTATCAAAGAAAGAGATAATGATAAATTGAATATAAAACTAGCGACAGAATTAAAATTCGAAGATTTAGATAAAATTAAAATTGCTGATTTAGAAAGTAAAATTGATGTAACAGGCGGAATTAAAGGTAAAATTAATAAAATCAAACAAATTTGCCAACAAAATATTCCCGTTCAAATAATAAATGGTTTAAAAGATGAATTTATACTTAAAGCATTAAAAAATCAAAATATAATTTCAACCAAAATAAAGTGAGCAAAGAATTATGAATGAAAATGATATAAATAAGAGAAAACTGGATCATCTAAAAATCCCAATTGAATTTGATGTTCAACATTCGGAAAATTACTTCAAATATATTAAATTGATGCATCATTCTCTCCCTGAGGTAAATTTTGAAGATATCGATTTAACTACAAAATTTTTTAATAAACAAATATCGGCCCCCATATGTATTGCAGCTATAACTGGTGGGCATGAAATTTCTAAAGAAATCAATAGGATTCTTGCTACAGCCGCAGAATCAGAGAAGATTATTATGGGGGTAGGGAGTCAACGCGCTGGATTAGAAGATCTATCAACGGAGAACTCATTTAAAGTGGTTCGAGAAGTTGCGCCTAATATTCCACTGATTGGAAATATTGGTATTGGTCAAATAAGTGAGAAAAATTTCAATATTGAAAATTTTAATAAATGCATTGATATGATTAAAGCTGACGTAATGGCAATACATTTCAATGCATTGCATGAATTAGTTCAGGATAAGGGTAATATTTCATATAGTTTATTCCGTTCAAATTTTCAAAAAATAAGAGAAAAAATTAAGATTCCAATAATAGCAAAAGAAGTTGGAACAGGAATCAGTCAGGGAATGGCTTCAATTCTTGAAAACCTTGGATTTAATGGTTTTGATGTAGGTGGATTTGGTGGAACAAGTTTTGCTGCAATTGAATCTAAGCGAAAAAATTTTATTAATGAAAAATATTCACGTGACCCAGCAGAGCTTTTCAAGGATTGGGGAATACCTACTCCTGTAAGTGTGATTAATGTAAGGAAAGTTTCAAATAAAAATATTATTGCGACTGGTGGGTTGAGAACTGGAGCTGATGTTGCTAAATCCATTGCAATAGGTGCAGATATTGGAGGATTTGCTTATAATTTCCTCTTAACTGCATGGAAAGATTACCAAAATAAAACGAATATTAATACTATAAATGAAATAAAAACAATAAAACGAGAATTACGTTCTTGTTTATGGTTGATGAATTTAAAGAATATAAATGAATTAAAGAATAATATAAATAAAAGAATTATTCTTGGTAAATTATATAAGTGGTTAAATCAATAATTCTGTTTAGAACTTCCGCTCAACAACATATTTTAATAAATTTTCAAAAAACTCTGCTTCAGACTGATTAATAACAGGAATTAACTCGTCAAGCTGAATCCTAGCAATTTTAGCATAATCATTCACTATGTTCTTACAAGAAAAAACGGCCTCAGCTTCAAGGAATAAATCCTTGACTTCTTGAACATCCTCGTCTTTTATATTAGGATTTCCAATTAAATCAATGATCCTTTCGCTTTTATTGTGATCTAATTTTTCAAGAGCATGAATTAATAAACAAGTCTTCTTACCTTCCCTTATATCTCCATTTGTAGGTTTTCCAGTAATTTTTTCATCTCCAAAAGTTCCTAATATATCATCGATCATTTGAAAGATAATTCCAAGATTAATAGCATATTTGGAGATATTTTGAAGATATTTATCCTCAACTCTAGCATAATTTGCACCAATCATCATAGATTTTTCAATTAATGCACCGGTTTTTAATGAGATCATTTCAATATAATCCTTCATTGGTATAGATTGCTTGTTTACCATATCCAATTCAATTAATACACCATCACATATCTCCTTAAAAGCGTTTTCATAATATTGAATTGCTTTAAGATTTTGGTCAATATCAAACTTATTATTGAAAAAAGCCTCTAATCCAAAAAAAAATGCTGAATCTCCACCTAAAATTCCTATTGAATTACCAAAATCTTCTTTATTCATCTTTTTTAAATTAAATCTGGAATGATACTGCTTGAATCTATAATGAAATGCGGGATTATTGCGCCTAAAATCATCCTTATCTATTATATCATCGTGAATTAATGAAGCATTATGGAGAAATTCAACTCCCACACTGGGAAAGACTATTTTATCATCCCTTTCAGAGCTAAAAGCATTAAATGTGGCTACACAAACCAATGGTCTTAATCTTTTACCCCCAACCAAAAAATAATCCATCAATTCATTATAATACTCCCTTAAAAAAGGATTTTGGACTTCATTTAATTTGTTTTCGTATATTTTTTTTATTGAATCGTTTATTTTAGGCTTATATAAATTCAAATATTGGGGAACTTTCATAATTACAGCATTTTAAAGTTAATTGAATTCATAAGAAAAAGTTAATTTAAAATATATAATTGAAACTTTCCAAATCTTTTTATAGTTTTTCAGAACTTTAAGCGTTTAAATTTTTAAAAATAGTATTTGTATGATTTTAATTCCTAATTTAAAAGAGGAATAATTTAATTTTATTTTAATGAGAATTTCTCTACGTAATTTTTAGATTTTTATTAATTCATATTCGATATTACCGATTCCATCTTTAACTGCAGCGTCTAATTGCCAAGAAACATTTACCATCTTATTTAATGCATTAAATTTTTCGATTCCAGGGGCAGTAGGTTTTGTCCATTGCCCATTTTCATTTAAGATTGGAATTCCAGGGGCATTAGTTTCTGCGTCAACACAAGCTTTATCTATTGCAAGAGGGTCAGCTGATCCGAAAATACCAAGATCAGGCACAATAGGAACACTCGGATTAACTACGCAATCACACATGAGAGTAATTTCTAAAGCAAAATTAATACAACGAATATTTTCTTTACCAAAGGATGTTAAAACAGCCTTAGCATTATCAATTACACGGCCACAGAATATATCGAAATTAGCAAATGCTGCACTTTTTATTGCTTTTCTCACTGGACATTTTTCTTTACAACCAAAACAACCAATACAAGTAGAAGGATCGATAACTGCAATTTCATTTACTATCTTTATTGCCCCTACCGGACAGGCTTGAACACATTCTTGATTGCATTTTGATATATCGCATTTCTTGGGATTAACTTTTAGATCGCCATCAAAATGAGCTCGAAACTTATTTCGCTTAGTGGTACAGCCAATTCCAAGGTTTTTCAAGGCACCTCCAAAACCTGCCTGGGGATGTCCCTTAAAATGCGAGACAATAACAAGTTTATCAAAATCAAAAAGCCCTGCAGCAACAGATACATCTTTTAAGTGAATACCATCTATTTCAATAATTTTTCCATCAATTCCATTTTCCCCATCAATAAATTTTAACGGAGCGCCAATTAAAGACTCATTATATCCATGAAGATAGGCAGTTTTATTATGTTCAGTTGCAGTTTTTCTGCATCCAAGACAAATTGAGTAATTTTCAGAAATATTTAAGTGCTTGACGTTCATTCCATTACCTTGGGTCTCTATAAGTGTAGGAATACCTCCTTTTGATTTAATAAAATCAACAACCTCATGTACATAATCATGACGCAAATAGCGTGTATTATAGGCTTCTCCAACATGAACTTTTACTCCAACTTTATCTCCAGAATTGATGTTATCCAATATTTTGTCTAAAATTAGGCGTGTTTTTACTAGATTATTTGTTACCATATTTTCAGCGGTGTTTTTTATTGCAGCGACTTCATATGGGGGAGCCCAATATACTATTGATTCTTTCGACATAATAATTTCACAATAATTTACAGATATGAAATTTTTAATTTTAATTTAATGGATATATTAAATAATTTTACTTACTTGTTCTTGATTTTTTTTCCTTGAAGTTAGAAAATATATCAACTTCGATAACTTAAAAGAAATTTTTTAGTAAAAAGAAGAATAAATTTTAATTTTTTTTAGAAAAATAAAAATTATATTTATAAATAATAATGACACCATATTAGATAGAAAACCAATGGTGGATAAATTATGATAAATAATAAATATGAATGGAATCGATTAAAATTAAATTTAATTAAGGGAGATGCTAATTCTAGAAAAAAGATTTCAAAAGCAATATTAAAATCCTTAAGAAAAGAATTAATTGAAAAATTAAATAAGAAACTAGACATACTTAAGGGAAAATTTTTTAATATTGATTTCGATTCTAAAACTAAAACCTATGCTATGTATGATCCCACCATCACTGAGAAATATTGTGATATTGTTGGTGAAGATGAAATTGGGTTTTTTTTAGAAGCACTATTATATGAATATATTGAGTTATATAAAGCAAGAAAAATAAGATTCTAAGAAATAAAGCAACGTACTCTCTATTTTACTTCATTTTAAGTGTTAATTTTATTAGAAAATAGATTTTATTTGAATTTATATATCCAAAGAATTACTAGTTAACAGTTTTGATTGGGAAAGCATTATTTTGGATGTTCTAAACACTATATATTCATTAAAAAAGTGAAAAAATTATGATGTGAATCAAAAATTATATTAAAATGAAAAATTTCTTTTAATTAAAGAATACACTTAATAAAAATGCATGACTTATGAAAAATTTTAAAAAAATGATTTTAACGACTACAACAGCCAATTCCTTGATTTATCCAGATGTAAAGAATTGGGCTCAAACAACCGATGATTTAATAGAATCATTTGTAAAATGTTATGAAGTAGGTGCTTCTATAGCTCATGTTCATCTCCCGAGAGGGGAAGAGGTTGATACTGTTAAAAAAATTAGGGAAAGATGTGATATTATAATTCAAGCTGGAATGTCGAGTTATCCAATAGAAGAAAGAGAAACTGATTTTCAAGCAAAACCCGATATGCTTTCGATAATTTTAAATCATCATGATGAGTATTTCACGCAAATAAGAGTTAATTAACTCCATACTATTGAGGAATTAGAAAAATATTGTGTAAAATGTAAGGAGTTCAACATAAAACCAGAGTGGGAAGTGTGGCATACTGGGTCTTATTGGAATTTGAATTATCTAATTAATAAAAACTTATTAGAAACACCTCATATATTAACCTTGTTTTTTAATTGGCCCGGAGGGAATTGGTCTCCTTCAACTGATGATGAGTATTTGCATAGGATAAAATATATGCCTCAAAATTGTTTACACACAATAAGTGTTATGGGAGAGAATCAGATGAAAATTGCAACTCTAGCCATAGCACATGGTGGAAATGTACGAGTAGGAACTGAAGATTATCCTTTTATTAAGAAGGGGATTCCTGCAAAAGACAATGCAGAACTAGTATCTGGAATGGTCAGAATATCTAAAGAAATGGGACGAGAAATAGCAGATCCATCAGAAGCACGGAAAATTTTAGGGGTCTAATCTAATTGTCGGTTCATCAAATTTTATTGGCATAAGAAAAAAGAATTTATATATTTTTATCTTAAGTAAAATTATCATTAATAAGAATTTATTAAATTAAATTTAAATAAAGAGTTAAAAGTATGAAAATTCAAATAGTTTTTATTGGAAAACCTCAATGGGAGGCTGGCTGGCCTTATTTAGGATATGATAACGAACCTTTGAAAACATCCATTCTCAACCATCTAAAGAAGAAATATCCAGAAGTTGAGTTTAGCCAGAGTGAAATGGTTACAACTGACGATGAACAATTAGTTGAGAAAATCAAAGAAGATATTTTTAACGCAGATGGGATATTAATCTATACAATTGGGCACTATGGTGAGCCAGCAATAGTAAAAGCAGGCATAGAATTTATCAAAATTGGGAAACCTACAATTTTAGCAAATTATATTTATGGGGGAGATCATACATTTACAAAAATTTACACCAAAATAAAAGATAAGAATTTGCCTGTAATTCCTATATCTTCACAAAATATTGAAGATTTTGATAATTTTATTGAAAATTTGGTTAATCTCCTACATATTAAGGGAAAGAAAGTCTTAGTTTATGCCACCGATTCAAAAAAGATAAATTGGGAAGGAGTCTTGGGATTGCTAAATCCAGAAAGGAGTAGAATTTTGAAAGAACATCCAGAATTCATTGAACAAGTTGGAAAAATGAGAGAGGAAGAATCTGAATTTTATCTCGATTTAGTTGGAATGGACCAAGCACATCAATGGAGGAAAGATGAGGATAAATATAGAGAAAATCTTGAAAAGATTTTTGGTATCGAGATGATAAGAGAAAATCCAGAAGACATTAGAAAGTATTATGATGAAATAAGTGAAGATAAAGCTGCCAAAATTGCAGAGAAATGGATTAAAAATGCAAAAGAGATTGAACCTACTGAAAAAACCATTTTTAATTCTGCAAAGTTATTTTTGGCATTTAAACAGATTTTAAAAGATAAAAAATACGATTTTATTGCTCCTGACTGTGGAACTTTTCTTATAAGTGGTATTTTACCTGCTTATCCTTGCATGGCTTTCTTTGAATTAAGTAATGAAGGTCTTTATGGAATTTGCGAATCGGACATGGATTCTGGTATAAGTTATATTTTTGGTTTATATTTAACTGGACGACCAGGATATGTTTCAAATCATACTCTTGATTTAGTTAATAATCAAGTTACTTACATGCATTGTCTTGCTCCAAATAAATTATATGGTGTTGATGGCCCTTCTGCCGAATATGATATTGTATATCACGGAGAAACCGGAATTTTAGGAGCATCTCCGCGCGTTAAATTTCCAATAGGTGAAATTGCAACTACAATAAAAATTAGTGTTTTTGAAAAAAAAATTGCAATTCGACAAGGAAAAATTATAGATAATGTCGTAGATAAAAAAGGATGCGTCTCGAAGATGCTTGTAGAAAGTGATGTGAAAAAAATTTTGGAAAATTATAACTGGGAAACCTTTGGCTGGCATAGAGTAACTTTTATTGGAGACTGGAAAGAAAAATTTGTAATTGGCGCTAAATTGCTTGGATTAGATGTTATAGAAGAAGATAAATAAATAGATTTTGACATAACTTTTAGAAGCTAAGCCTAAAAGAATAATCCTTAAAAAACCAGAAAAACTTAGATATTGCCTAATCTGATTTGTAAATAACTTTATATACTCAGAGAAAGAATTTAATTTGATTCTTATGAATGAAACCAATATTAAAGAAAAAAAAGTAAAAGATAAAGTACATTCTTTACGTGGGCATCTTCTGTATTCTCTGGGAGCTATTCCTTCATCACTTCCTTATCAAATAATAGGTTCTTTTATTGCGTTGTTTTATGAAGTAACACTTGGACTTGATCCTTTTATATTTGGTGTTTTATGGGTAATTTATGGGGTCTGGAATGCAATTAATGATCCTTTAGCTGGATATTTAATGGATAAAAAGTGACTAAATGGGGTCGTCGAGTTCCATATATTGTCGTTGGAACTATTCCATTTACTATTGGATTTATACTTTTATGGTGGGTTCCATGGACAGATCAGATGGCTATATTTTTTCATGCTTTACTAATGCTATTTCTATTCGATCTTGGTTTTACATTGGCAATGACTGCTTGGTCTGCATTATACACGGAAATGTATGAAGAAGAAGAAGAAAGGGCAACAATGGTAGCTATGAAAGATACCTTTGCATTTCTTTCAGGTATGGTTAGTGTTATAATAACTCCTATGATTGTTTCAGCTACTAGTTGGACAATGGCTGGAATAATTTTTGGATTAACAATACCAATATCTATGTATTTGTCACTTCTTGGAACTAAAGAAAGAAAAGAGTATCAAATAGATAAACCTTTATCTTACATTCCTGCATTTAAAGAGACTCTTAGGAATAAGCCATTCTTAATTATTACATTGACATATGCAATTCTTGACACTATATTTGGCTTAACCATGATGGTTCTTCCTCTATATGCTTTATTTGTTCTGGAAGTAGAAGTAGGATTGATTGGTGTTGGTCTCTTGGGAATCGCATTAGGAATTCTTATTAGTGTGCTATTTTGGAGATGGATATATGCAAAAAAAGGACCAAAATATGGATTACTCCTATCAATGGGAATATTTACGGCAACAATTTGGCCTATTTTTCTTGTAAATGATTTTACCATGCTAATACTTATGACAATCATACCAGGTTTTGGAGTAGGTGGAATGTTGATGACTGAACCAGCAGTCAGCGCAGCGATAGATTATGATGAATTGAAAACTGGAAAAAGACGTGAAGGAACGTATAACGGAGTTTTTGGATTTATAGTAAGGTTATCTCTTGTGCTCACGGCTATAACTCTAACAACTGTTCAAATACTTACTGGCTTTGAATCGGGAGCAGAAACTCAATCACCCTCTGCTTTATTCGGTTTAACATTATTAATATCACTAGTTCCTGTTCTTGGAGGATTATGTGCCTTAATAACTTTTAAATTCTTCCCAATAAATTACAAGAATTTCTGCGAACAACAAGAAAAACTAAAGGTTCTTCATGAAAAACGATTAATTGAATTAGAAAAAATTCAATAAATCATTAATCTAAAATTTTATTTTTCTTTTTTAAATAAACGGAAAAGATAGTTAATATTTAATCAAAAATTTCTTATATTCATTTACAGAATTTTTATTAGATTATTTATTTTACAATTTATTTTAAAAATTTTTGCAAAAAATATGTGAGAACATTTTGAATCAAGAAGAAATTATTACTAGGGCCAAGAGTAAAACGAGTAAATTAGTAACTTTTGGGATGCCAAAATTTGGAACATCTATTATCATGGGATTTGCTGATTTTGCTTTATTCGCTCTTTATGTTTTAGGTTATCAATTAACTCCATTTCTTGTTGGTATTGCCTTAGGATTAGGAAAACTTACTATCGCTACCTCTCAATTTTTTTTTGGTTGGATTAGTGATGCGAAATATACACGATGGGGGAGATGAAAACCATATTTAATCATTCTGAGTCCAATACTTGGTCTATCTTTCGTATTTTTACTATTGCCAGGTTTAGTATTAGATATCACTGATGTTAGCGCATTATTTATGTGGTTATTAATATGGTATCAAATTTTTAATCTATGTTATGGTGTTACTACACCATATGGATCTTGGATGACTGAACAATTTAGAGTTGATGATAGACCCAGATCGTCTCAATATCAACAAATTTTTGGTATGGTTGGAACGGCAGTAATTACAGTTTTTTCAATGGTAGTTTTAACGGCTTCTATTGATGATATCCAAACAAACCCAGATATTATTCCACCAGAATTTTTATATAGTGTATTAATATTTGGGATTATTCCAGTGGTACTATTTTATTTAGCTACCTTTTTAATGTCTACAGAACCACATTTTAAGATAGAATCAAATATATTACAGAATTTAAAGACAATTATAAAAAATAAGAATTATATATTAGTAACCATAATGATCGGTCTCGCTAGTGTGGCTTGGATAATGGTAGGCTCATTAATGTTACAATACATTGTAGTAGTTTTAATTTTTGACTTCATGACTAATATTATAGCATCAGTTATTTTCATAATAGGGATATTATCTTTCTAATATAAATGGATAAGGCTAGTACACAAATTAGGAAAAAAAAGAAGTCTTTTATATATTTTTCTGGCAGCAATTATTATCCTTCCATTAACTTTAATAGGATTAATTCCGATGGATTCATCCCTTATATTTGGAATATTATTTATCCTAGGATTGGCTGGGGCCATGGCTGGCTGGTTTTTACTTCCTCCTGTTTTCATTTCAGATATTACTGAAGATGACGAAAAAACAACGGGCGAATTAAAAGCAGGAATTTATAAAGGCTTTCCTAGTATAGTTCTAAATCTCTTCCAAATAGTAGGTATTCTTATTATGGGCGTTCTATTGGAATTACCCAAAATAGATGTTGGGACGGCAAACTTTTCTATAGGACATGTAATATGGGGACCAATATGTTCTTTAATATTAATTGTTGCTTATTTGTACTCCAGAAAATTTGTAAAACTTGATTTCGATTGGGAAAAAGAAGAATAAAGAGAAAATTATTTTAAATTTATTTTTTTTTTTTTAAGGTCTTAATGAAAAGCTCTTTATTTAAGCAGAAAAATTAAAAAGAATTAACTATAAATATGTTTTTGTTTATCTCGTAGTCCAGCCACCATCTAGACGTAAATCAGCTCCCGTCATATAAGATGATTCATTAGTTGCTAAAAAGAGAATTCCAGCAGCAATTTCTTCGGGTTCTGCCCATCTACCTATTACTCCCTCCTCTTCAAATTCTTTCTTTACAACTTCATAATCAACACCTCTATCTCTTGCTTGTTTAGCTACATCACTTTGCAACATTGGAGTATCTGTAGCTCCTGGACTCACACTATTTACACGAACTCCATAAGGAGCCAAATCTAACGCTAAAGCTCTTGTGAATCCTAAAATTCCAGCTTTAGTGGAGCAATAATTTGCATGATTGACTTGTCCAATGTGAGCGGCAACTGAAGCTAAGGTTATAATTGAACCAAATTTTTGATTTTTAAAATATGGAACAGCATATTTACATGTATAATAGGTACCCTTAAGATTAACATCAATCAATAAATCATAATCCTCATCTGGAAAGTCTTCAATGGGACCTACTCTTACAACACCAGCATTACATATCAATATATCTATTTTTTCATATTTTTTTATGGTAGTATCAATCATGTCTTTAACTTCAGCGGGTTTAGTTACATCCACTTTCATAAATATTGTATTTTCTTTTCCATCTTTTATCATTTCATATGTTTCTTTTAAACCTACTTCATTAATATCTGAAATAATTTGAATCGCACCCTCTTTAGCAAATAGAATTGCAGTAGACCTCCCAATGCCAGAGGCTGCACCAGTTAATACTACTACTTTATCTTTTAATCTCATTTGATTTACCTTTAAAAAAAATTAAGACATTTAAGATATGAAGTATTTCTCTGAAATATATTTTATTCTTTAGATTATAAATAATACTAGATAACAAAGAGCATTAAAAAGGAAAAAATAAGATTTTAATATTTGTTTAAAATGTAATAAAACGATCGAAGAAAGTTAAGAATCCAGCCTTTATGGCAGTAAATGGATATATTCAATTTGATTACGATTATTTTGTGAACAATTTTTCATTACAAGTAAATAAATATATAAAAATTAAAACATATTCAAATGTTTATCTAATTTTCCAACCTCCATCTATGCGTAAATCTACACCATTAATATATGATGATTCATCAGTTGCTAAAAAGAGAATACCAGTAGCTATTTCTTCAGGTCTCGCCCATCGACCCATCACTCTCTCTTCTTCAAATTCTCTCTTAACCACGTTGTAATCAACACCTCTATCTTTTGCTTGTTTAGATACATCATTTTGCAACATAGGTGTATCAGTAGCTCCAGGACTAACACTATTTACCCGAATTCCATAAGGTGCTAAATCTAATGATAAAGCTCGTGTAAACCCTAATACTCCTGATTTCGTAGAACAATAATTTGCATGATAAATTTTCCCCATATGAGCTGCTACAGAGGATAAGGTTATGATTACACCATATCTTTGTTTTTTGAAATACGGTACAGTATATTTGCAAGTATAATAAGTTCCTTTAAGATTAACATCGATCATTAGATCATAATCCTCATCTGGAAAATCTTCAATAGGACCCACTTTCACGACTCCAGCATTACATATTAAAATATCTATCCTTCCATATTTTTCAATAGTAAAATCAATCATATCTTTAATTTCAGCGGATTTAGTAACATCTACTTTCATAATTATCGTATTTTCTTTTCCTTTAGTTATCAATTTATAAGTTTCTTTCAAACCTTCTTTATTAATATCAGAAATAATTTGAATTGCTCCTTCTTTTGCAAATAAAATTGCTGTTGCCCTCCCAATACCGGATGCTGCACCAGTTAATACTACTATTTTATCCTTTAATCTCAATTAATTTACCTTTAAAAATTTTAAGACAATTTAGTTATAAAGTATCTTTTTGAAATATATTTTACTCTTAAAATAATAATAGCTAATTTTTTTATATCGTAACTTTTTTATAGGCAACAAAAAGATCTAATAGTGATTATAAGAAGAATTTATTACTTAAAAAAAAGAGTTGCATGATTTATGAGAATGCGTCCATCTACGAGAAGTTGGATACATAATTGCTGGTGTTGGATAAGTTTTTTGATCATTTTCTCAATTATTATAATATTTGGTTTAAGTCCAATGGGAATTGTTTTAATATTGTTTGTTGGCGTACCTTTAATTTCTGTCGATTATGCAATATTTTATATTTTAAAAAAAATGAAAAAGAGAAAAGTTGGTTTAATAATTTGTCCTATATGTAATACCAAGTTGGAAAAAAATTCAAAAAATTGCCCTAAGTGTGGTAAGTGGCAATAATTTCTGTGTATCTCAATTATTTTTTAAATAGAATTAAATTTTTAAAATAAATAATAATAAAAGAAAAATCTGAAAAGTTTAAATTTCCATAAAAAAAGGATAAAGACAAAAAACAGAAAAGATTACATAAGTATATATGCTGCAATTTTTTGCAGTTTCTCATTCTTAAGAAATTCTGATGTAGGTAATTTTTGTATTAATAATCCATCATCCAGAATTACAACTGTTTTTGAATATTGGGCGATAACGCGGGGATCATGAGTTATAATAATGATTGTGTGTTTTAGTTCATGAAGATCTTGCAGAATTTTCATAAATTCTTGAATCATACGATAATCCTGACCTGTAGTTGGTTCATCTACGATTAAAATTTCAGGTTTAAGAACTAGAACCGAAGCTAATGCTAATCTTTGGCGAATTCCTTTACTGAGATAAAATGTTGATTCATATATTTCTTCAAATTTTCTTAAATCTAATAGATCGATAATTTCATTGTATCGATTTTGAATTTCATCATCGGGAAATTTGAGATTTTTTAAACCAAATTCAATTTCTTCTCTAATAGTATTTTTAAATAATTGATGGTCAGGGTTTTGATAGCAAAAACCAATAATTTGTGCCATCTGTGTGATAGAATATTGCAAAACAGGATTACCTCTAATAAAGACTTCTCCTTGCTGAGGTCTGAGAAGCCCATTAAAATTCTTTATTAGAGTTGTTATTCCAGAACCATTTTTTCCTATAATAGCAATAAATTCCCCATTAAAAATTTTAAGACTTATGTCTTTTAGAGCTTGAGTATTATTAGGATAAGTAAAACTAAGATTAGATATTTCAATTATTGGATCTTGGTCTGCCGTTATATATTTACCTGTACTTATTTGTTCTGAAAATTTTAGATACTGAGAAATTCCATTTTGGGATAAATGTATTGGAATATAAATTCCCAATTTGTTTAAAAGTTCCTCATGTTTTAAAAACTTAGAAGTTTCTCCGCTAAATTTAATTTCTCCATTATCGAGAAGTATTACTCTATTACAAAATTGAACGATTTTTTCAGTTCTATGACTAACCAATATGATTGTCAAATCGAACTCTTTTCTTATTATCTCAAGTATTTCAATAATTTCATATTTTCCTATAGGATCGAGATCAGATGTAGGTTCATCTAAGATAAGTATCTCGGGTCTCATTGCCATAATTGAAGCAATAGCAACACGCTGTTTTTGACCCCCAGAGAGTTCATCGGGTGATTTTTGCTCAAAACCTTCTAATCCAACAAGTTTTAATGCCCATTCAATTCGATTCTTAATTTCTGCACGATCAAGACCTAAAGTCTCAAGACCAAGAGCAATCTCATCTTCTACTGTTATCATTATAAATTGAGTTTCAGGATCTTGAAATACTAAACCAATACGCTGTCCTAATTCTGTCATTTTCGCTGTTCGAGTATTCTTGCCAAGAACTTCAACATTTCCTATGATCCATCCGCGAGTTCTTAAAGGAATGAGTCCATTAATACAACAACAGAGAGTGGATTTACCTGCACCAGTAGGACCCATAATTCCAATAAACTCACCTTGAGAAATTTTTAAATTAATTGATTTAAGAACCAGATCCTTCGAAGCTTTGTATTTCCATGAAAAATCATTAAATTTTACAACAGTTTTCAATCTTGTTCACTACAATAATTCTAGAAAGAGAAATACAAAACTTTTATTGAACAGAGATAAAATAATAGAAAAAAATAGAAGTATAAATAATCCAATAAGGATTGCATAATCCTTTTTCTTAATTGGAAAATAATGATAAGTAGTCCTATTTTTTGAGCGTAATGGAATTCCTCGTGATTCAATAGATGCAGCCATGTCTTCTGTTTTTTTGAACATTAAAACAATTAATACAATAAAAATTGATATAAAATTTTTAATTCTTTTAGGTATTGAAGCACGTTTAAATTCAACCCCTCGAGTCATCATGGCTTCTCGGACAATAGAATATTCTTGTTGGAACATTGAAAGACCTCGAAAAGTCATACTTATAATTAAAGTAACAGTAAAGGGTACCTTAACTGAACGCAATCCATGAATTAAATCTCGATCGGAGATCCCAGCAAAAAAGAATATCATTAAAAAGAACATATTAATAATGCGTAAGTAGTATCTCGAAGCAATATAAATCGACTGAGCAGTAATTAAAATATGCCACTTCCCAACCCAGGTTTCAAAAAAGATGATTTCTCCTTCTACAGGAGTAAAAAAGCACCATACGATATAAACAGATAAAGAAGAAATTAAAATGCCAATAATAAGCTTTCTAAATTTCCTTGAAAATATAGGTATTTTAGCCAATAAACCCAAAATGATGATAAATATAAGGAGACCAATTAAATCAAAAACGTTAGAAAAGAGCAAGACAACAAAGCTTAAAATAAACACAATAGATATCTTTGTAATTGGATGTAGTTTGGTCATAAAAGATTCTGATGGAATATATGAAAAAAAAGTTTTTGAAAGAGTTGAGATTAAATCTCACCTCATTTATGAAAACCACTTGTCTACAAATATTGAAGTTTCTTTTATTTTTCCTGTTAAGGAAACCATCATTGGTGTAGCTA
>JAHLWE010000449.1 GCA_019058135.1 Promethearchaeota archaeon
ATTTTCCTTAATCCACTAATCAAATACTCATCACCAGCTGTCCAACCACATCTAAATCCTGTCATACAAAACATTTTTGAAGCAGTATTAATTTCTAGATGATTTTGATCAATTTGTAAAAGAGTCGGAGCGATATAATCACCAAATGTGAATTCGGAATAGGGATTATCATAGACTATAAAAAAATTATAATCTTCCGCATAATCAACAACTTTTTTAAGGAAATTTATCGGTGCAATCGCGCCAGTTGGGTTATTTGGGTAATTTAAATACATCATTTTAGCTCTTTTGAGAATATTTGTCTCTATTATCTCTAAATCCGGAAGAAAATTATTTTCTTTTAATAATGGCATTAGATATGGCTTACCATCACAGAATTTTGTGGCACCATTTTCATAAACTGGATACCCAGGATTTGGACATAAAACGATATCGCCCGGGTTAATAAAAGCTCTGGCTATATTTGCAACTCCTTCTTTTCCACCTATTAAATTTGAAATCTCATTTTCGGGGTTAAAATCCAATCCAAACCGTACTTTATACCAATTAGCTACGGCAGTTCTAAAATCTTCCTCTCCCATACTTGCCGGATAATTCTGATTTTTTGGTAATTTGGCTTGTTCAATCATTTCATTAAGTATAAATTCGGGAGTTGTTAAATCGGGATCTCCTATCCCGAGTGAAATTAAATCCATTCCCTCTCTTTCTTTTTTCACCTTGAGTTCTTCTATAGCCGCAAAAATATATTCAGGTAATTGTTTGACACGCTCTGCATATTCAATTTTTATACTAAACACCTTAAAAGTTAAAAATTTGAAGATGAAATATGTGAGATCTATTAAATATTTTTCTTCAATGACTTATTAATTAAAAATTAATTTTGCCTTCCCTAGAGATGCCGAATTAATAAAAAATCTAACTATAAATAATTAAAATAATAAGTTTGATAAGACTTTTTTATTTTATAAGATATAAATTTTTAATTTATAACTTATATAGATTTAAAGAGATAGTAGATGTATTAAATTAAAATAAAAAAAGCCTATAGTAATATAATATTTCTAAATGATGTAATATGGGGAGACCTCATAGAATTCGCTACGTTGAAAGATTTCCAGATTTTACGTATTTTAAACCCCAAAGTGATACTTTTAAAAAAGGTTTTGAAGTAATTTTAACTATTGCAGAATTTGAAGCAATGAGGTTAAAACATCATCAAAGAAAAACACAGACGGAATGTGCTGAACTGATGAATATCTCACAACCTACTTTCTCTCGAATATTAGATTTAGCCCATAAAAAAATTACAGAGGCGTTAATACACGGTAAAGCAATTCGAATAGCAGGAGGTACCATTGGAATTAAAAAAATCTTTCTTGGATACGGTTGTTTGAAATGTATGAACGAATGGGAAGATAGGCAAGCATCGGAAATTAATAAAAAATCAGTAGCATGTCCCGCATGTAAATCAAAAAATTTATATCTCCTAAAAAAAGAAATTTATCAACAAGAGTTTTAAACTTACTTTTTATTTTTAGTATATTTCTTTAATACTTTATTTAAGGTTTTTACAGCCAATAAAGGACAATGAGTATGACTTGAAGGTAATTCTTCTAATTCCGTTAAAATATCATCAGGAGTAATTTTTAAAACATCATCTATACTTTTGTTTTCTGTCATAATCGTGAGTTGGCTTCCCGAAGCAACTGAGGGCCCACAACCATCAGTTATAAAAGTTATTTTCTCTATAATATTATTTTTTTCGTTGATTTTTAAAAAAAACTGCATAGTATCTCCGCATGGTCCTAAGAATTTATCTTCAACCGTTGGATTTTCCATTTTTCCCCAATTTTTGGGATTATGAGATAACTCAATCACTCGCTTAGAAAATATCTTGGACTCTTCTTCATCAATTTCCTTTTGGAGTTTTTTTACAAAATATTCGAATTGATCATCGAGATTATTCATAATAAAAAGAAATTAAAGAAAAATAAAAATTTTATAATTAAATATTTCCTTTATATTTTACTCATGGGAATGTCCATCTTCTTTTGGTATCCCATAATCCTTCCCACCACCTGGAGAACACAAACTTTCTCCTCCTTCTAATGTTCCGTCTTTTATTTTTTGAATGACATCATCAATTTTACCAGTTACTCCAAGAATTACATCTATTCCATATTGTCTAAAGAATTCTTGCGCACGCCAACCCATACCACCTGCGATCATTACATTTACACTATTTTCTTGCATAAATTGTGGAATTGATCCAGTTGCATGACCTGGATTGCTGACTTCCTTTCTATTAATAATCTCTCCATTTTCAATATCTAACATAGTATAGGTTGGGCATCTCCCAAAATGTGCTGATACAAAACCAGAATCGGTAGAAATTGCTACTTTCATAATAAACTTACCATTTTATATTTTATAAATTTTATACATTTAATATTTTATTTTTAATATTTTCATATATTTCTTTTATTGCAGTACTTGCTTTTGAGTTTGGGGCATATTCAACTACTGGTTGTGCATTAGAAATAGATTGTGCCACAGAAAAATCAAATGGAATTCTTCCAATTATATCATAATTGGTTTCCAGAATATATTTCTTAAATTTATCTTGAAATTCACTTTCTAAATCTGCTTTATTAACAATAATACCAAATGGAATTTGAAATTGATTTGCCACTCCTATAACACGTATCACATCATGTAGTGCAGAGGGTGTAGGTTCTACAATTGCCAAAATATAATCTAGACCAGATATAGTCGCAATAACTGGACATCCAATTCCTGGAGGTCCATCGATAATTGCTAATTGTGCAGATACAGTTTCATTAATTTTTTCAGCAAAATTTTTGCAATCGGAAACGGTTTTACCTGATGTGGTAGCACCCAAAATGGTTTCACCGTATATTAAGGGTATATCATTTATTGTTGTGTAAGATTTTATTGCTCCACTTTTTACAGTTTCTATTGAGAATGCTTTCTCAGGGCATAAGTATGC
>JAHLWE010000450.1 GCA_019058135.1 Promethearchaeota archaeon
TGGAAAATAAAGTTTCTATCCTTAAACTGGGTATGGTCATTCCTCCACCTAAAAAACTCATTAGAAAATTACTTTCTTCTGTAGATAAAATATTAGTGGTTGAAGAACTAGAACCAATTTTAGAAAACATTCTGAAACAACTTGCATATGAAAATAAACTAGCAGAAAAAGTTGAAATACATGGTAAAGACTATTTTCCTCAACAAGGAGAATTCTTAGGAGAAATATATTTGGAGAAAGTAGCAAATTTCATTGGGATAAAATTCGAAAAAAACTCTATTCCTGATATTAAGATATCATTTCCTCCACGGCTCCCTGTGTTGTGCCCAGGTTGTAGTCACCGTTCCACTTTTTATGCGATTACACTACTAGAGAAAGAATTAAAATTAAAATTTATTAATTCTAGTGACATTGGGTGTTATACACTGGCAGTATATAAACCTCTTGAATGTGTGGATACTGAAATATGTATGGGTGGCTCCATTGGACTAGCAAACGGATTTGCTAAGATCCACTCTACTGAAAATCCAATATTAGCGATACTAGGTGATTCTACTTTTTTCCATTCTGGAGTTCCAGCCTTAATAAATGCTGTCTATAACCAAAATAATATACTAGTTGTTATATTAGATAATAGATCGACAAGTATGACGGGATTTCAAGATAATCCCGGGACTGGATTAAAAATTACAAAAGAACCTGGGACTCGTGTTGTAATAGAAGAACTTGTTCGTGGATGTGGAGTTCCATCCGAAAATATATGGGTAGAAGATTCAAATAATTTGAATAAAATGGTTGAAAAATTACGAGAAGCTGTGAAAGCTCAAGGTGTAAGAGTTTTCATCTCAAGACATCTTTGTTCCTTGTTAGAAGAAAGAGAGTTTCGATCAAAGCAGATTCAAATACCCATTGTAAAAATAGATCTCTCTAAATGCAAAGGATGTCTTATCTGTGTTAATCAATTTGGTTGTCCAGCTCTTTCTTTCGATAGTGAAGAGAAAATAGCAAATATTGATCAAGAAATCTGCCGTGGATGTAAAGTATGCATTAGTGTATGCCAATACGACGCTATATATGAGGAGATAAATTAAGAACATGACAAATCTTTTTTTTTTTCCAAAAACAATTGCAGTAATTGGTGCTACAGCCAATCCAAAAAAATTTGGAAATGCTGTGACAATTAATATTCTTAAAAATAAAAACCTCCAAAGTGAATTATTTCTTATATCACCTCGAAATCAAGAAATTTATGGATTAAAAACTCATAATTCCGTTTTTAATGTTCCAAAGGATATAGATCTAGCTATTATTTTAGTTCCTGCTGGTATTGTAGAATCGGTCGTGGATCAATGCATAGAAAAGAAGGTTAAACGCATAATCATTGTATCTGCCGGATTTGGAGAAATAGATGAGAAAGGGAAAAAAATTGAAGCAGAAATAGCTAAAAAGTGTAAAGAAGCTGGAATTAGAGTTATGGGACCCAATTGCGTAGGAATACAAAATATAGATATTGGTCTTAATGCCTCTTTTATTAAATCAGCTCCTAAAGGCAATATTGGCATGATAAGTCAATCTGGTTCATTTGGATGTGCATGTTTTTACGAGATGGAACGACATGATTTGGGATGCTCCAAATTCGCCAATATTGGAAATAATATTGATGTATCTTTTGGTGAGATCCTCGAGTTCTTCAAAGAAGATGAAAATACTCAAATAATTTGTATATATCTGGAAACCATTACTGATGGTAAAGCCTTTTATGAAATAATAAAAGATATCATTCCCCTAAAACCAATAGTTGTTTTAAAAGGTGGAAGAAATGCTACAGGGATGAAAGCTGCTAGCAGTCATACGGGTTCCATGGCTACAGATTATAAAATGCTTAAAACTGCTATAAAACAAGCTGGAGCAGTTATGTGTGAAAATGTTTCTGATTATATTACGGCAATTAGAACATTCTCATTTTTACCACTTCCAAAAGGAGAGAAAATCGGGGTCTTGACTAATAGTGGAGGTAGTTCTGTTTTATTTAGCGATAAGGCTGAAGAATTTGGCTTGAAACTTGCTGAATTCTCTGAAGAACTTAAAAAAAAAATGTCTCCTCATTTAATATCATTAGTAAAAATGGTCAATCCACTTGATATGATTGGAGTAGCAGAAGAAGAACAATATTACAATATCACAAAAGCAATGCTCGAAGACCCCGGAATAGATATAGTTGTTGCATGCCTTGTAATACCTCCCTTTCTAGAAATGAAATCTGATGAGCATTATCGTGGAATAATTCGGGCGTGGAATGATACTGGAAGAGGGAAACCAGTAATTCCTTTAATAATGTTTAGTGAAGGATTTCAAAATCTTAAAGATTTAGCTAAAAAAGAAAAAGCAACCATATACTTTTCACCGCACGATGCGGCGTATGCATGTTTCTTATTAATTGACCGAATGAAAATAATAAAAGTAAATAAATAATTTCCTTTATTCTGGCTTCAATATTATGTTATTTATTCTGTTTTAATCTTTGTTCTTTTCTTAATCTCTTCTTTTCTAATTTCTCTTTGACAGTACAATAAATAGGACCTGTTAATCCCGACATATAACAAGAA